>JANYBT010000077.1 GCA_025360645.1 Acidobacteriaceae bacterium
GATGCGGCCGACCATCAACGTTCCCCGCAGCGCGGTGCTGGAGCTGGACGGATTTTTCGGACTGCATCCCGCGATGTCGGCGCTGCATCCGCTGTGGAAGCAGGGACATCTCGCCATTGTGCATGCGGCGGGGTCGCCCGACCCCACGCGCTCGCACTTTGACGCCCAGGATTTCATGGAGTCGGGCACACCCGGCTTGAAGGTGACGGCCGACGGTTGGTTGAATCGCAGCTTGCACGGGCTGCCGGCGCGGGAGCAAAACCCCGCGTTTCGCGCCATCGCGCTCGGGCCTTCGTTGCCGCGCATCTTGTCAGGCCCGGAGCCTGCCCTCGCGGTCAACAGCGTCAACGATTTTGGAGTCGGCGGCGGCAAAGCCAACCCCACCGCGAATACTTTTGAAGCGATGTACGACCACTCGGTGGACACGGTGATGCACGGGACCGGCGCCGAGACCTTCGATGCAGTGAAGATGCTGCGCGCGGCCGACCCCGGACAGTACAAGCCAGCCGCGGGCGCAAACTATCCTCGCGGGCGTTTTGGCGACAGCATGAAGCAGTTGGCGCAGTTGATCAAAGCGAATCTCGGCGTGCAAGTGGCGTTCGCCGACATCGGCGGATGGGACCATCATGTGAACGAAGGCAGTACGCAAGGGCAAATGGCGAATGTGCTGGGAGAATTTTCGAATTCGCTGGCCGCGTTCTGGACCGACCTGGGCGACCTGGCCGAAGACACGGTGGTGGTAACCATGTCGGAGTTTGGGCGGACGGCGCGGGAGAACGGAAATCGCGGCACCGACCACGGTCACGCCAACGTGATGTTTGTGATGGGCGGCCCGGTCAAGGGGGGGAAAGTGTATGGACGCTGGCCGGGGCTGGAGCAGTCGCAGTTGTATGAGGGACGCGATCTGGCGGTGACCACCGACTTCCGCAAAGTGCTGGGCGAAGCGGTGGAGCGGCACTTGGGGAATCGGGAGTTGACGAAAGTGTTTCCGGGATTTGAGGGACGGCCGGGAGAGTTTTTGCGGTACTTAGGGTAGGGGAGTTTCGAGTTGTCGCTGTGCTCGTTCTAGGGCTGGCAAACCCTAACCCAGGTCAATCATTACGGCGCCGCCCTCCACTTGGACAGGGTACACGGCAACCTTCACGCCTGGGCTGTTTGCGGCTTCGCCGGTCTTGGGATCCCAGGCCCAGCCGTGCCAGGGGCAGACCACTTTGCCGTTCTCGATCATTCCCTGACCGAGCGGGCCGCCGCGATGCAGGCAGACATTGTCCATCGCGCTGATCACGCCGTTCACGTTGGCGACGCAAATCATTTTTTCGCCGCAGGGAAATTCTTTGGCTTCGTCGGGGCCGGGGAGTTCGGCGGCGGTGGTGAGTGGGATGAACGGCATGAGACGAGTATAAATCTCGGGATCTGCTCTGCGTCAGGATCCTCGGGGCAATGCGTAACCTTGAACCACAGGGGACACGGGGTCACACAGGGGAATGCAACGGCAAAAGACCGCGGCAGGACGCTACGAAACCTTCTCAGGGCGTAGTGGCGGACAGCCGGTCATTCGCTTCAGGATGACAAGAGAAATACTGCCCGGCGTATCGCGGCCCGTTATTTTGGCTGCATGGTTTGGGCGATCATCACTTGGCGCTTGAAGTTCTCCAGCATGTTGGGATCGAGCCGGACTTCGGTCGGGCGCTTGGCCAGGGTCATGGTGTCAATCTTGTCTTGCAGCTTGAGCAGTGCGTAGAACAGGTTCTCGGGGCGCGGCGGACAGCCCGTGACATACACATCGGTGGGGACGATTTTGTCCACGCCCTGCAGCACGGCATAAGTATTGAAAGGGCCGCCGACCGACGAGCACGCTCCCATGGAAATGACCCACTTGGGGTCGGGCATCTGATCGTAGATGCGCTTTACCACCGGCGCCATTTTCAGGGTGACGGTGCCGGCGACGATCATCAGGTCACTTTGGCGGGGGCTGGGGCGAAATACTTCTGAACCGAAGCGGGCGATGTCGAAACGCGAGGTGGAAGACGCGATCATCTCAATGGCGCAACAGGCCAAGCCGAAGGTCATGGGCCAGAGCGCCGACTTGCGGGCCCAGTTGAAGACGTAGTCCACCGAAGTGATGAGGAAGTTTTTTTCGAACTTGTTCTGTATCCAGCCCATGATGCCTCGGAAACCGGAAAGATGTGGAAATTCAGTCTAGGTTCCGGGGCAGGCGGATGTCAATCGGAGGTCGGCAAGCTGGAACAATCCCGTTGGATTCGCCCGGATGGATGGCATTCCCTGGCGGCACGGTCCATGCATGTCAGAGCCTAGGTCTCAATCTCCAACCCCTCGTGGCAGATTTCCAAGGTTTCGATAGCGACCTCGTGGGACTTGGCGTTGAGCGTCGGGCCGGTCCATTTGCAGGGCCAGGCGCGAATGAATTTCCAGCGCATCACCTGGTTTTGATTCTCGTCGAGCAAGATCACCGCCATCGAGGCGCGCTGCACCGTACCCTGCAGGGTGTTCTGCATCCAGTTCCACAGCGTCAAGTCACCGACGATGCCGCGCTTCAACAAGATGTTGGAGAATTTTCTGAGTCCCGGCAGTTTGTGCACCACGCTGTCAGGGTCGGTGCCCTCGCGGTATTCGATGGGGTCGGATTCGGCTTGCATGCCCGAAACTTCACTAAACGATCCTTTCACTGGGATGCCATCGATCTCTACCAGAAAGTTGCTGGCAGGATAGGGGTCGTTGCGGGAAACTGCTGGCATGATGGGGCTCCTTGGAGACGGCAGCTGACGCCGTCCGCTGACAGTATAGAACGCGCGGGGCGCGTTGATGCTTATTGAACCACTTGAAAGTTCTTGTTGCCGGCAAGCACGCCCGAAGAGGTAACCACGGTGACGGGACCGGTTGTTGCACCCGAGGGGACGGTGGCGGTCAGGTAAGTATCCGAGACCACGGTGAAGCTCGCAGGGACGCCGTTAAAGCTGACACTGGTGGCGCCAGTGAAGCCCTGGCCCAGGATTTGAGCTGTCGCACCCACGACTGCCGCCGATCGCTGAAACGCGACGAACGGCGCCAAGCCCATGTCGAGTTCGAAGATGCCGCCGACGCCGTAGTTGCCTCCAGTAATCGCCGTGGCGTAGAGCTTTCCGTTGGTGTGCTGCACCAGTGCGGAAGTGGGATGGGTCAGGCTCCCAAAGCCCGGGAAGCTGTAAAGCTGTTTGTATTTGCCATCCGGCGTCACCTGAAACAGAGAGCCGTAGCGGGCCGCGCCCCCAAACTGCGTGGTGCCGTAGAAATTACCGTCTGTGGCCTGAACCAGTGCGCCGGTGGGCTCAGAGCCATCACCCGCGTACATGGGAAAATTGTGAAGAACCGTGTAAACGCCGTTCGCGTCCAGGCGAAATGCGGTACCGAAGCCTTTGGTACCGCGACCGGTGGTCGTGCCGTAGAAGTTGCCATCCAATGCTTGGATGAGTGGGGCCGCCGGGTTGCCTCCGGAAGAGTTGCTCATCTTGTAAGTCTGGAGCAACTCGCCCGAGGTGGACAAGCGGTTCACCCCTCCATCGCATCCAGACTGTCCGCCGCCATTGTAGGCGGTGCTGTAGAGACTACCATCGGACCCCTGAAGGAGCGCTGCAATTGGGGTGTAGAGAGCTGC
Source organism: Acidobacteriaceae bacterium (assembly GCA_025360645.1). Taxonomy (GTDB): domain Bacteria; phylum Acidobacteriota; class Terriglobia; order Terriglobales; family Acidobacteriaceae; genus JANYBT01. The sequence goes on from JANYBT010000077.1 coordinate 3,653, forward strand.
GTTGGAAGACGAGAAGAGATGCAGAAGTGTGAAGGCACCTGCGGGAGCCAACCGATACATGCTGCCGCTTTGCAGCTCTCTGGAGGTCAGGTGTAACACCGTAGTAGTTTCCATTGGACGCCTGAACCGGCGGAGAACGGGGGTAAACCCCATCGTTGGTGCCCACAAAAGAGTACAGAACGGTGACCGCGCCTGCCAGCGAGACTCGGAAAACCGTGCCGAACTTATTGCGCCCTCCAGACACCGAGGTTCCGTAGAACATGCCATCGCTACCGAGGGTGAGGCCGCCGACAGCGCCGTTGGCATTCGTGCCATTAAAGCTTGCTGAGGCGACGCCCTTCCCGGAAGCGTCGATGCCGAAAAACGTGCCGTAGCCGAGGGCTCCATAAGCTGAGGTTGTGCCGTAGAGGTCGCCGTCTTGACCCTGGACTAGAGGACCGACCGGGAAGGCGCCGTCAGAGTAGTTGAAGAAGTTGATCGTAGTGACGACCTGGGCACGCAAACCGGAGGCTGAGAGTAGAAGTGCCGCCCCGCAGATCAGCAGAACCGGTGCGACAAAGCGGTCAAGCAGAAACCGAGACGAGCGTGAATCTGAAAACATAGCGTCACCTCTAATGTCTCAAAGGGCTCGGTAGCAACCCGAGGATTAGCCTGAGTCTACTCGCACCACCCCGACAAATCCATCGATGCCTGGCGGCCAGCCTTTGGCAGCCGTGTTCTGCTATAAACAGTTCACCGTATGAACACGCCTGCATCCCCAGCCCGCAACTTCTGGCACCGCATCCGCCTCTCCCCTGGGTGGATGTTTGGGATCGCGTTTGGCCTTCGCGTGCTGGCCATTGTGTTGCTTCACTCCTACAAGTTCCGCACCACCGACAAAAATTTCAGCTTCGGATGGGAGATGGGACGGATTGCAGCGTCTATCGCGTCGGGCCACGGTTTTAGCAATCCGTTTCATGATCCGACCGGCGCGACGGCGTGGGAACCGCCGCTGTACTGCTACTTGACGGCGGGCGTGTTCCGATTGTTTGGCATTTACAGTCACTTGTCGTCGTTCGTACTGCTCACGCTCAACAGTCTGTTTTCGGCGCTCACCTGCATTCCGGTATTTTTCATTTCGCGACGGTGCTTCGGCGAACGCGTGGCCGTCGGCGCGGCGTGGACGTGGGCGCTTTTGCCCTATGCCATGTATTGGTCGGTGCGTTGGGTTTGGGAGACCAGTCTCTCCGCGCTGCTGCTGGCAATTATCTTCTGGGTGGTGATCACGCTGGAAGAGCGCGAGGGTCTGAAACCGTGGGCCCTGTTTGGACTGCTGTGGGGCGTGGCAGCGTTGAATAGTCCGGTGCTGGTGGGATTTTTACCGGCATCAGGATTGTACGCGTGGTACCGGCGATGGAAGCTGGGCAAGCGGTCGCTGGCGGGTGTGGCGTTGGCATCCGTAATGTCCTTCGGTTGCATTACGCCGTGGTTGGTGCGCGATTATCAGACGTTCCATAAATTCATTTTTATTCGCGCAAACTTTGGTGCGGAGTTGCGGCTTGGCAATGGCCCGGGCGCCAATGGCATGTGGATGTGGTTCATCCATCCCACGCACGACGACTTGCAGTTTGCACGCTACAGCCAGATGGGCGAGACCGCCTACGTGCAAGCTCGCAAGCAGGAAGCGCTGGCGTGGATCAGGCAAGATCCAGCACGATTTCTGCGAGTGAGTTTAAACCGTTTCATTTACTACTGGTACGGGGTGCCGCGGCCGGATCCCTGGGCGGTGGAGGCGGTGAAGCACGCGCTGTTTACAGCGTCGTCGGTGCTGATGGTGTGGGGATTGTTTCGCGCGATGCGGCGGCGGAGGCCCCATGCCTGGCTGTTCTTCTGGCTGATGCTGATGTTTCCTCTGGTGTACTACGTAGTATTTCCGCATCCGAGGTATCGGCATCCACTTGAGCCGGAGATGACGATCCTGGCGGTGTATTTGATTTGCGAGGCTAGTACACCGTGAAGCCTGGTGCGGGGACGCGGACATCGGGCTTGCTGGCCATCAACAGCAACGCTCCGGTTTTTTTGAAGGCGCGCAGGTCGTCGAGACTGTGGAAGGACGTGGTCTTGTAATTGTCGGGGGTGGGCGTGTCGTCGGGAATTTGCCGCCACTCGACTTGGTCGAAGGCGTGCTTCTGCAAGAGCTCGACGTATTCTGCCGCGGAACGCACATGCACCGGGACTTTCAGTTTCGGCACCCACTGCAGCGAATAGGGATTGTCGGTGTACAGGTTGATGAGAATGAACATGCGGCCCCGTGGCGCCATGACGCGGAAGAGCTCATTGAGCGCGCGGTCCTGATCGGGATAGTAGTAAAACGACTCGACCGAAAGCACTTTGTCAAAGAAGTTTTCTTCCCACGGGATCTGGCTGGCAGAGCCGTGAACGTACATGATGTTCTCGAAGTCTCTGGACTCGGCGCGGGCCTGGCGAACCATCTCGTCGGCGACGTCGAGGCCGATGACCTGGCCAAAGCCCTCGGGGCCCTCGCCCACCAGGCGCGCCAACATGCGGGTGGCCCACCCCGAGCCGCAGCCAAGGTCGAGCACCCGCTCGCCCGGGCGCAAGTCCATCAGGCGCAGGGTCTTCTCGGTAATATCGAGATGATGCTGCTCCATCTTGGGGCCCTCGCCGGCGGCGGCCCACTGGTTGAATTCCTGCTGCAAACGGTCGTCGGGGGATTGCGGTTTTTCCGGGGACATGGTCAACCTCGCTGGATATTAAGGATGTAGGTTTGCTGCTACCGCGGTCAAGCTACAGTCACGCTTTCCAGTTCTTCGAAGAATCCTGGGAACGAAACGGCGGCGGCACCAGCGTTGCGAATCTGGGTTTCGCCTTCGGCTCGTAACCCGGCGACGGCGAAGGCCATCGCGATTCGGTGATCGCCAAAGGAATCGATTGCAGCTCCGTGCAACTTCTGGTTGCCAGGAATGCGCAGACCGTCTTCGCGCTCTTCGACCTGTGCGCCCATGGCTCGCAGGTTGGCGGCAATCGCCGCGATACGATCCGACTCTTTCACGCGCAGCTCGCGGGCGTCATGCACTTCGAGGCCGGTATCGGTGTAAGGGGCGATCGCCGCCAGCACAGGGATTTCATCAATCAGGGCGGCCGTAGTCGCGCCGGAGATTACGATCCCTTTGAGGGGGCCACCCTTTACCTGCAGGGTGCCCGTTAACTCACCGTGGTCTTCTTCGAGTTGCATGACGGAAATGCCGAGGCCCATCTGCATCAGCACGTCGAGCAAACGGGCGCGGGTCGGATTCATCAGCACGCTCTCGACCACTAGCTGTGAGCCGGGAAACAGCGCAGCTGCACACAAGAAAAACGCAGCGCTGCTGAGATCGCCAGGAACCGTAGCCTCAATCCCATGCAAGCGCTGGCCGCCGAGGATGCTGACTGCATTTTCCTGCCGCTTGACCTCAGCGCCGAAAGCACGCAGAGCCAGCTCGCCGTGGTCGCGGGTGCGAACCGGCTCCTCGATGCGGGTTTCGCCGTTCGCAAACAGGCCGGCGAATAGGAGAGCGGTCTTCACCTGCGCGCTGGCGACCGGCGGGCGATAGGGGATGCCGTGCAGCTTGCCCTCGGCGATGCGCAGTGGAGGCCGTCCCTCTGCGCCGATAGCGTGAATGTTTGCGCCCATCAGCGTGAGAGGCTCGGTGATCCGCGCCATCGGCCGCTGCGACAGCGACGCGTCCCCGAACAGTTCGCTGCTGAATTTCTGACCGGCGAGGATGCCGCTCAGCATGCGCATCGTAGAACCGGAATTGCCGCAGTCGAGAGGAGCGCCCGGCGCGGTCAGTTGCAGGCCTCGTCCTTCGATCACGATGGCATCACTCTCACGCCGCCACTCGCAACCCAGCATACGCAGACAGTGCAAGGTAGCCGTGCAGTCCTGGGCGGCCGAGAAATTCTGGAGGCGGGTTGGGCCCTCGGCAATGGCGCCCAGGATGGCGTAGCGGTGCGATACCGACTTGTCGCCAGGCAGGCGCAGCGATCCTGTGACCTGCCGCACAGGCCGCACCACTACCTGGAAGTCTTGCGTCATGCCGGATCTATTGCTTGGGCGGCGTGGCGGGTGAAGTGGACGCCGGCGGATGGGCCGTCGGCTTTGTTGTTTTCGCCGCTGGCTTTTTCTTGGCGGGCTTCTTCACCGGCACGTTGTCGTCCACCACAATCTTGGTGGGCGGCGGCGGGGGCACAGCCGCTCGCAATTCTTTGATTTGCGCGCGCAGATTGGCCAGGTCGCTTTCCTTGGACGCGGTCAAGCTCGCCATGCGCTCGCCGAGCGCCCGCCGAGTGGTTTCTAAAGCGTCCAAATCGGTGGTCAGAGTCTGCAAGTCGTCTTTGGATCCGAACGCGCCCGCTGCCTCGACTACCGTGCCGAACACATCGTAGAGGGCATCGAGGTTGCGATAGAGCTTGAAGGTGACGGAAGCGTCGTCGGGAGCATTTTTCAGGGATGCCACCATGCCGGGCAGCGCCGACTTCAAATTGCGCTGAACCGAATCGACGTTATTCTGAATTTGGTGTTTGCTATTGGAATCCGTTTTCCATTTCTCGACGCGAATCTTGTTCATATCGGCCTGGATGGCGGTGGTGGCCTGGTCGAGCTGGGCCAACAGCTTGTTCACCTGATCCAGCGAAGCATAGGCGACAGGGGCGGGAGCGGCAGCGGGAGTAGCGGACTGTGCCCACAGCGATCCGCTGACTAGGATAGCAATCGCGATTGCGCTGCACGGGAGACGGAATCTCATGGTCATCCTCTATGGATGACTCTAGCGGAGGAAAGGGTTTCAGCGCCAGCGCGTGGCGGATGGAAGTTTCGGTTCGAGATTGCGGCCCGCGTGGAGGTCAGAACCAGCCGGCTGCATTGACTCTGGCGTCAAGGTAAGCGAGAATTGAAAAGTCATCCTTCCTTTGTGGGCCTGTGGCGCAGCTGGGAGCGCGCTTCCATGGCATGGAAGAGGTCGTCGGTTCGATCCCGACCAGGTCCACCAAAACAATTCAACCGTCGGGCATAAGTTTCGAGGTAATCGAGGACTTGAATTTCGTTCTCGCCTAGCCCTTCCTTCGAATGTGCAATTGTTTGTGCACCTCGGCCACGACGGCTCCTGTTTTGTCTTTGACCTCGACCTGGAACGTTCGTTCGATCTTGGCTTCGGTTTGTAGCGCGTGCCGGATCTCATCGAGCTGATTGTCCAACAATTCAAAGCTGGCAAACACCGTCCCGGTTCCAGGCTTGCGAAAGCGGATGGTGGCGGCCTTGTCCCAGACGATGTAGTCCTTGCCCAGGTTTTCCATCAGCATGAGCATGAAGAAGGGGTCGGTCATGGAATAGAGCGAGCCGCCATAATGCGTGCCCACGTAGTTGCGGTTCCAGCGGCCAAGCTTCATCTTCACTTCGATGACTTTCCAGGTTGGGTCGAGCCGCGTCACGCGAATTCCCGCGCCCAGAAAGGGTGGCCAGAGGTTGATCAACGACCGCAGCGAACCTGGGAACATCTTGCTGAGGGAGCGAATCATGGTTCAAGTGGAGCTGGCGCTCAGCCTCTGGCGGCTTTGATCTTGCCGCTATCTTTATTGCGCAGGCCCAAATTGCGAATCAACCGATGCAGGTTGTTGGCGTGCACACCCAGTTTCTTGGCGGCTTCAACGACGTTGCCGTTGGCCTCCTCCAGCGCGTCCGAGACCAGCTTCCGCTTCAGGTCCCGCACTCCTTTGTGGTAGCGGGCATCGTCGGCGGTCTCGGCGGCAGGGGCACGCTCCAGCAGGGATTCGGGCAAGTCCTCGGGCAGAATGACGTCGGAGGAGCCCATGACCACAGCGCGCTCCATGGCATTTTCCAGTTCGCGGACATTACCGGGCCAGTCATAATTGCGCAGGCAAGCCAAGGCTTCCAAGGCAATGGTCTTGGGCTTCATTCCGCCACGCTGAGTGTAGCGATCCACAAAATGCTGGGCGAGCATGGGAACATCCATTTCGCGGTCACGCAGGGGAGGCATGACCATCGGAACCACATTCAGGCGGAAGTACAAATCCTGGCGAAAGCGGCCCTCTTCGATTTCTTCCTCGAGATTGCGATTGGTGGCCGCCACCAGGCGAATGTCCACATAAATTCGCTTGGTGCCTCCCACCCGTTCGAACTCGCGTTCGGCAAGCACGCGAAGGAGTTTGACCTGCAATTCCATCGGCATTTCGCCGATTTCGTCCAGAAAGAGCACGCCTCCATCAGCGACCTCGAGCTTTCCCTTCTTTTGCCCCACCGCACCGGTGAAAGAGCCTTTCTCGTGGCCGAACAGTTCCGATTCCAGCAGATCTTTGGCGAGGGCGGCACAGTTGATGGCAACAAACGGTTTGTCTTTTCGGTCGCTGTGCTGGTGAATGGCCCGCGCCGCCAACTCCTTGCCCGTACCGCTTTCCCCGGTGATTAGAACAGTGGCATTGGAGGGCGCCACCTTCTTTAGCACTTTGCGAACGTTCTTGATGGAGGGACTTTGACCCACCAGCCCCATGTTTTCGACATCGCCGGTGAGGTGATGTTCGGTGCCCAACTCAGCGGCCAGGCGCTCGTTCTCCTGCTCCAGCCACGCCAGTCGCTGCGCATTCTCCAGTGCGGACGCAGACAGACAGGCGATGGCCGACACCATCTCCAGATCGTCTTTCTGGAAGACGCTGTTGTGGTTGGTGGTCACTAGATAAATGCAGCCAATCACCCGGTCAAACGCCGAGGGCAAAGGCACGCACAGGAAGGAGTGGACTTTGGCGGCAATCAAGCTTTCCACCGCGCTCAAGCCCGCAGTGTGGGGAATATCGGAGCCCAGCACCGCCATGCCATCTCCCATCACCTGGCGAGTGATGGTGCTGCTAACATGCACTACTTCCTCTTTGGGCTCGCAACAAATGGAGCGGAATTTTTCGCCGCCTCGCGGATCCAGCAAAATCGCGCCTCGCTCGGCTGCGGGACACACTTCAAAGGTGGCATGCAAGATCCGCCGCTGCAATCTTTCCAGATTGCGTTCCGAAGAAGCCGCGCGGCTGATGGTCAGTAAGGCGTTGAGATTGCGAGCCAGCGGTTCCGAGGTGGCCAGGCTGCCGAGGAGCTTGGCGGGTTGCAAATACATGGCGTCCTGGGGACGCAGAAGCACGGTGGGCTGCGAAGCCGAGGTCTCGTCAAAGACTACGTCGCCCGCAGGCAGCTCAAAGTTGTCTTCCTGGCTTTGGAATAGGAAGAGGGTGTCGCCAACTGCAATGCGATCCCCGTTCTCCAGTTGCCTTTCCCGGACTACGCTGTCATTGACCAGCGTGCCGTTGCGGCTTCCCAGATCGCGAATCAGGACGGTGCCGCCCTCGCGAAGAAGAGTGCAGTGCTGCTTGGAGACCGAGGGGTCGGACATCGAGATCTCGCTCGCCGGGTTGCGCCCCACCACCAGCGCCTTTCCCTCCTCGAGCTCCCAGGACTTTTCCTGGCGCCCGTTCTTCATCAGCCACAAACACGGTTCCACTGCTGCCTCCCTGACCTTGTCCGTTCTTAACCCTGGCTCCCGAAAGTGGGCTGCGTTTCGTGGCTTCGCTATCGGTTCAGATAGCGAGCACTATCAATTCGGATAGTGGAGCCTACGTTGCAAACCCCCTGCGATGCAAAGCAGGATTCCCGAGCTACCTCGTATGCCCTACAGCATCATGCATTTAGGAGATTTCCGCAACACCTTCTCCGCACCCAAGGGAGTTTGGTGCACGACTTGCTATTACAAAGACATCTACTGTCTGGCAAAGCGACGGGGGAAGCGCTTAATCAGTTCCGCCGGATGGTAATAAGAGTCGGGAGCCCGAGGTCACCCCCTCACTGGGCTCCCGAACTTTTTGCCCCGAATCCCGCAACCGATCCCATCCCACTTGTCCGTCTCCCACTTGGTAGTGGGCACTCTCCAACCGCGCGATATCAGCAGGTTGCTACCATGGAGACATGTGGGCGATCCTGCAACGGCGCGGCTTGCGGTATGTGTTCCTGGCCAACGTCATTTCCATGCTGGGCAGCGGGATGAACGCCGCGGCGGTGGCGTGGCACATCCTGCAGACCACCCACTCCGAAGTGTCGTTGGGCTACCTGACCCTGACGCAGACCTTGCCCGCGATGCTGATGCTCCCTTTCACTGGCGTGATTATCGACCGCGAGGACCGGCGACGCCTGGTCATGTGGCTGGATGCAGGACGGGCGCTGGTCATTCTGGCGGTGGCGGTACTGGCTCTGCAGGGGCGCGCCCAACTCTGGCAACTCTACGTGATGGTCATGCTGGTCTCGGCCGGTTTCTGGATGTTCTGGCCCGCGGTGACGGCTCTGATTCAGGAACTGACCCCCAACGACGAGTACGTCCAAGCCAATACGTTTCTGCTGGCGGGAGTGCAAGGGGGATGGCTGATTGCCGGCGCCATTGTGGGCTTTACCTATGAGCACATTGGCCTCGGGGGCGTGTTGTTGATTGACGTCTCGACCTATGTGCTGTCGTTTCTGTGCTACTTCGCGGTGCGAAAGGGGCATCACGCGGTACCGCGGCCGGAAGAACTGAAGCATGATCTGGAGGCTGCGGAAAGCGCGGCGGTGCGGTTCGTCCGCGAAATGAAGGATGGGGTCGACTTCGTGCGGCAGCATCCGCGGGTGGCGCTGTTGGGATCCAGTTGGGCGCTGTTCCTGGGCGCGATGTTGACCGGCTATGTGGTGACCCCATCGCTGAGCGACCACGTGCTTCACGCCGGCGCCAAGGGCTATGGCTGGCTCAACATGGGTTGGGGAGTGGGCGCGTTCCTCAGTGCTCTCTACGCGCCGCAGATCATCAAGAAGCTGGGTCCCAGGGGGGCCATCGCGGTTTCCATGGGGGCGCTGGCCCTGGGCTCCCTGGCTTCGCCTTACATGCGGTGGGTGACGGCCGCGGTGGCGGCTTACGGGCTGATGGGGTCAGCGCGGGGAGTCAGCGGCATTGCAATGAACACGGGCTTAATGGAGCAAGTGCCCAAGCACCTGATGGGTCGAGTGCAAAATATCTTCAACTTGTTTGGCAGCGGATTGCAAGTGGTCTTGGGCCTGACGGTGGGAAACGTGGCGCACCGGGTGGGCCTGGCGCAGGCGTTTGCCATCCTGGCCGCGGTGTATCTGGTGGCATTGGTGAGCGCCTGCTGGCCCGCAGCGGGATGGGTGCCGAAAGCGGCGGACCAGTGAGCAGGTTTGCTATTCTTTGAGTCGCCATCATTTCGAGGAGGAATCGTGTTCCAGGATCTTCAAGGCCGTAACGCGGTGGTATTTGGCGTGGCCAATAAGCGCTCGATCGCATGGGCGATCGCGCAGGGACTACATCAGGCCGGCGTGAAGCTGGCCATTACTTATCAGAATGAGCGCCTGGAGCAGGAGGCGAAGGACCTGATTCTGTCGTTGCCGGGCGCGGAAGCTTTCATGTGCGACGTTTCGCGCGATGAAGAAGTAGCGCGGCTGTTTGACCAACTCAAGGAGCGCTTCGGAAAGTTGCATGCGGCAGTGCACAGCGTGGCCTATGCTCCGGCTGAAGAACTGAAGGGAGATTTTGTCAACACCACGCGCGAAGGTTTCCGAGTGGCGCTGGACGTGAGCGCGTATTCGCTAGTGGCGGTGGCTAGAGGCGCGGCGCCGCTGATGGAAGACGGCGGCAGCATTATTACGATGACGTATTACGGCGCGGAGAAGGTGGTGCCGCACTATAACGTGATGGGCGTAGCCAAAGCGGCGTTGGAGTGCACCGTGCGGTATTTGGCGCACGATCTGGGGCGAAAAAAGATCCGAGTGAACGCGATTTCCGCCGGCCCGGTCAAGACGCTGGCGGCCCGCGGCATCGCCGGCCTGGGAGACATGATGCGGTCCCACGCGGAGCGGGCGCCGCTGCAGCGCAACATCGAAGTCGGCGAAGTGGGTTCGACCGGAGTATTCCTGGCCTCAGACGCGAGTTCGGGCATTACGGGCGAGGTCATCTACGTGGATTGCGGCTACAACATTATGGGTTTTTAGCAATGGAATCCGTTTGGGCGCTGCGATACAACTTCTATACAATGAGCGCTGCGGACAGCGGCGGGACGATAGTCCGGCTAGACAGGAGAACCATCTGTGGCAGCGATAGAGGATCAGTCGGAACCAGCACTCAGCACCACTCAGCTTCCCCATCACAAAGTAAAGATCAAGAAGCTGGGACAGCGGGCGTGCAACGAAAAGGACGCCAAGGGGAAGATTTGCGGTGGGCATTTGAAGCACTGGTTCTACGCCGATGACGCGGTGGAACAAGAGTGTGGAGACATCGCGAGAACCTGGGGGCCGAGCGAGCAGGTTTATCGCTGCGAAAACTGCCGAGTGCTCTATCTTCCCAACCCTAACGATAAAGATTCGGGCAATGTGGCGGGACGCGGCCAGATTTCGATTTTCGGGTTGACCATTGTTCCCAAGGAAACTCCGAAAGAGACCAAGTAGGAATCGTGAATGTAGCCGATCTGATTTACGACTGGAACCAACTCGGGCCGGCATCGCAACGGCCCGCGAAGCGCGTGCTGCTCAACGATGAGACCCTGCGCGACGGGCTGCAATCGCCTTCGGTGCGCGACCCTTCCATCCACGAGAAAATCGAAATCCTGCACCTGATGGAGTCCCTAGGGATCAATGCGCTCGACCTGGGATTGCCGGGAGCGGGACCGCGGGCCATCGAACACGTTGCGGCGCTGGCTCAGGAAATTGTCTCGCACCGGATGAATATCCAGGCCAATTGCGCAGCCCGCACCCACGAGAACGACATTCGCCCTATCGCTGACATCGTCCAAAAGACTGGCCTGCGGATTGAGGCGGCGACGTTTTTGGGGTCAAGTCCGATTCGGCGCTACACCGAGGGTTGGACGGACGACTTCCTGCTGCAGACTACCGAGAAGGCAGTGAAGTATGCGGTGTCGCTCGGTCTGGACGTGATGTACGTGACCGAAGACACGACGCGCTGCGACCCGGAGATGGTGAAGCGCCTGTACACCGCAGCCATTAACTGCGGCGCGCGCGCCATTGTGATTTGCGACACTGCGGGGCATGCCACTCCCATGGGCACGGTCGCGTTGGTGCGGTTCATTATGGACGAAGTGGTGAAGCCCTCCGGCGAAACAATTCGGGTGGACTGGCACGGCCACTGCGATCGCGGACTGGCCATCGCGAACGCGATGGCAGCGCTGGTGGCAGGCGCGGATTGCGTACATGCCACAGGAATTGGCATTGGGGAACGCGTCGGGAATACACAGATGGACCAGATGCTGGTCAATCTGAAGCTGATGGGCATTGAGCCGTGGATTGGTCAGGACTTGACCAAGCTCAAGCAATATTGCGAAGCAGTGTCCCACGCCACGGGAGTGCCGATCCCCGCGAATTATCCGGTGGTCGGAGAGGACGCGTTCCGCACCGCAACCGGGGTCCATGCCGCAGCGGTCATCAAAGCGTATCGCAAGAACGACATCATTCTAGCGAATACCGTTTACTCCGGCGTGCCCTCGCATGTGTTTGGACTGGAACAGATCATTGACATTGGCCCGATGAGCGGCAAGTCGAACGTGCATTTCTGGCTGGAGCGCCACGGGTTCACCATCACCGACGAACTGGTGGACCGCATTTTCGGGCTCGCCAAACAATCCGACCATGTTCTGAGCAACGAAGAAATTATGGGGTGCGTGCGGGTAGAAACTTAGAAATTTTGATTTGTCGTTGAAGAACTCTTAGGCCACGCCCGGATTCGTCGAGGCTTCCCTTATGCGCCAAGCGGTGCGGCATCTTAAACAGTCTGACCCGGTGATGCGCTCCATCATTGAGCGCGTGGGACCTTGCCGCATGGAGTTTGGCGAGCCTACATTTCCCGCGCTCGCGGAGTCCATCGTCTATCAGCAGCTCAATGGGACAGCGGCGATGAGCATCTTCAACCGCTTTGCGGAGTTGGCGGGGAAACCGCTGACCCCGGAAGGCATTTTGAAACTCAGCGACCAGCAGCTGCGCGGGGTCGGCCTGTCAAAACAGAAATCTTCCTACTTGCGCGATCTCTCCGCCAAGACTCAGGCCGGTCTGTTGACGTTTGAGCAGCTGGGCGTGCTCTCGGATGACGATGTGATCGAGCACCTTACACAAGTCAAAGGGATCGGAGTTTGGACTGCGCATATGTTCCTGATGTTCCCACTGCGGCGCCCGGATGTGCTGCCCACCGGCGACTACGGTATTCGCATGGCCATCAAGAAGCACTACCGAAAGCGGAAACTTCCCGATCCGAAGACGATGCAAAAGATCGCAAAGAGTTGGGCTCCGTATCGCAGCGTGGCGTGCTGGTATTTGTGGCAGAGTTTGGACATGAAGACCCGTTAAGAGTTTGGAC
>JANYBT010000091.1 GCA_025360645.1 Acidobacteriaceae bacterium
GCGATGTTGAATTGCAAGGCGTCGCGGCGCAGGTCGATGTAGCGGTACTTGAGGCGCAACTCTTCGTTGGGGAGGATGGCGTCGCCGGGAAGAAAGGGCGGCTGTTTGGAATCGTTGAGGATGCGAAGCTCGCTGGTGACCAGCTCAATCTCGCCGGTGGGGAGGTTTGCGTTGACGGTGTTGGGGTCGCGCAGCTTGACCGTGCCGATGGCAGCGATGACGAACTCGTTGCGCAGGCCGCTGGCCTTTTCATGCAGGGCGGCGCTGGTCTCTTTGTTAAAAACGACCTGGGTGACGCCGGTGCGGTCGCGTACGTCCACAAAAATGAGGTTGCCGAGGTCGCGGCGGCGGTTGACCCATCCCATCAGGATAGCGGGACGGCCGGCGTCGGAAGCGCGAAGTTCGCCGCAGGTGTGAGTGCGTTTGAGGTCGCCTAGGAAATCGAGCAAGGGGTCGCCTTCGATTTGGAATTTCGAATGAAGCTAAACAGTTGATTATAGAGCAGGGCCGTGACGAGGCCTCGGGACGAGACCACCGGCTTACAAGGCGAGACTGTATGAGAGATATCGGCCTAGTCGGGCCGGGGAGTGTGGATGCGGACCAGCAGGGCTTCGAATTCGGGGTCGCCGCGGAGATTGCGAAAGTTGGGGTATAAGAGCAGGCCTTTGTCGGCAAGAATAGCGATGGAAGAGGGCTCGAGCTTTTGGGCCAAATCAATCTGGGTCAGGGCCTCCTGGCGTCGGCCCCAGGCGGAGAGCGAAGTGGCATACCACTGGTGGGCGCGGACGTTGCTGGGATCGAGGGCGAGGGCGCGCTTGAACTCGCGTTCGGCCCCGGCGGCGTCCCATTTCCAATAGAGAGTAGCGAAGGCCAGCGAAGTGTTCCTGGTGAGAGCGCTTAGTCGCGCACGCCATCCATAAATGCGCGCAACTTGCGAGAGCGGGAGGGATGCCGCAACTTGCGCAGGGCTTTCGCTTCGATCTGGCGGATACGCTCGCGAGTCACGGCGAACGACTGGCCGACTTCTTCGAGGGTGTGCTCGGAGCCATCCTCGAGGCCAAATCGCATTTTGATGACGCGCTCTTCGCGCGGGGTGAGCGAACGGAGTACCTGCGAGGTCTGATCCTTGAGGTTCACGTTGATCACGGCCTCGGCGGGGGAGACCACGGCGCGGTCTTCGATGAAGTCGCCGAGATGCGAATCTTCTTCTTCGCCAATCGGAGTTTCCAGCGAAATGGGTTCCTGCGCGATCTTCAGTACTTTGCGTACTTTGGCCACGGGAATGTCCATACGCTTGGCGATTTCTTCCGAGGTGGGTTCGCGACCCAACTCCTGCACCAGTTGGCGCGAGGTCCGGATGAGCTTGTTGATGGTCTCGATCATGTGGACCGGGATGCGGATGGTGCGGGCCTGATCGGCAATGGCGCGGGTAATCGCCTGCCGGATCCACCAGGTAGCATAGGTGGAGAACTTGTAGCCGCGGCGGTATTCGAACTTGTCGACCGCCTTCATCAAGCCGATGTTGCCTTCCTGAATCAAATCGAGAAACTGCAAGCCGCGATTGGTGTACTTCTTGGCAATGGAGACCACCAAGCGAAGGTTGGCCTCAATCAATTCGCGCTTGGCCTGCTCGGCGTCAATATCGCCCTGGATCAGTTCGCGCTGGGTGCGTTTAAGCTCGCCGAAGGAAACGCCGGCTTCTTTCTCGTGCTTTTCGAGTTCGGCGCGAATCTGCGAGAGTTGCCGGCGAATTTCTTTCTTCTGCTCGTCGGTGCGCGCGGTCTTGCGCTCCAGATTCTGCATCTGGCGGTCCAGCGAACGCATGCCGTCAACGGTGCGGTTCACGCGGTCAATCAGGCGCTTGCGTTCGTTGTTGGTGAAGCCGAGATTGCGCATCGCCCTGGACACGCGAATGACGGCCCGCGCCAGTTGAAAGCGGTAGCGGCGATGGTCTTTGGGACGCTTCTTCTGCGAAATGGCCTCAAACTTCTCCTGGATCTGCGCCGCCCGCTTGTAAAGCTTGGCCATCGCATCGATCTTCCCAGTGAAATCGTTCAGCCGATTGGTGACGATCTCTTCGGTAATCTCTTCTTCGTCAAAGGTCACCAGCTCTTTGATGGAGCGGACGCCCTTCTGCAGGTCCTCCCCCAATGCCAACAGCTCATTGATCACAATCGGGGAGCGCGATAGAGCCTTGAGCACACGAATCTGCCCGCGCTCAATGCGCTTGGCGATCTCAACTTCGCCCTCCCGCGTGAGCAATGGCACAGTTCCCATTTCCCGCAAATACATACGGACGGGGTCATTGGTTTTTTCCAAGGCGCCGGGAGTGAGGTCGAGTTCGACGTCTTCGGAGCCTTCTTCGGCCTCTTCGAACTTTTTCTCGAGGGCAACGGAAGAGGGGAGCTTGGGACCGTCGAGTACGTCGATGCCCTGAGTGCCGATGGTGGTGAGCAGGTCCTCGAGTTCTTCGGGAGAATTGACGTCGTTAGGGATGAGGTCATTCACCTGGTCGTAGGTGAGATAGCCTTTTTCCTTGCCGGTATCGATGAGGCGTTTAATGTCGTCGTATTTATCGTCAAGGGCCAAGAAAAATCGTCCTCAGAGCGCCTGCTTGAGACGCTGAAAATCTTACAACGGTGGGGAAGACGGTGTTTGCGGGGTACGCAAGGACACAAACCTTATAACTGTAGCATGACGAGTGGGTTTTCTTCCACCCACTGGCGTCGCGGAAACATACCTCTTCCACTGCGTCATTAGATGATTCGGAAGGGGTTTTGGGTTCCGCCATCAAGGAAAATCAAAGGCTTTGACCACAGGAGGCACACAGCGTATGGCACCGGTTTGACCACTGAGGCAAGGGGAGCAGCGTCGGGGGAGTCAGAATTCGACGGCGGGGTCGGACAGACCCGGATCCATCAGGGCGCGCTTCAGGCGGAGTTTTTCATTCACCAGGGCCTGGACTTCAGAGGATTCCCGTCCGGGGCGCTGGAGTTCGCGCTGCACTTGTTCAAGCTGGCGGCGGAGGCGAATGCGGCGCAAGGCATGCACAGCGGCTTCCAGGCTCTCGGGGGTCAGGGGCTCCTCTTCCTGAAACAAAAGCCTGGCGAGGAGCGAGCGGTCACCCTCGCTCAGAGGGAGGCTCATGGGATCGGTGACACCGGGGCCTGCCATCAAAAAAGTATTGATGAGCGACTCGGTGGCCAAGCCCTCATGAAGGGGTTCGGCTTCGAAGGCGTAAAGAGCTTGACGAGCGGGATCGAATTCCTCGTCAACACCCTCTCGGGAGGAGACGCGGCCCTCCCCGCCAAGCACTTGCCCGGCGGAAGCCAAGGCGCGGATGAGGATGCGTTCCGCATGGTTGGCCTGCGCTTCCGCAGTCGCCTTCACGGTGCTGGAGGAGCGGGTGGTGGATACGTGCTTCAATTCCTGGCGAAGCACGGCGGAGTCGATGCCCAGCCGCTGGGCGATTTCCTGGGCCAGAGAGTCGCGGACGATGGCGCTGGTGACGCGCTGAATGTGGGGGAGGAGAAAGTTCACCGCCTGGACCTTGCCTTGCCCACTGCGCACGGGGAATTGGGTGCGCGCCTGCTCGATCAGGTAGTCAAAATAGAGAGGCGCTTTCTTCAAAGCTTCCTCGTAAGCCGGTTTGCCTTTGCGCCGGATGTAGAGGTCGGGATCGAAGCCTGGCTCCAAGGTGAGCACGCGAATCTCGAAGTCTTCTTCCACCAGCAGTCCGAGAGTGCGCTCGGTGGCGCGAGCTCCGGCAGCGTCGGGATCGAAATTGACGACGATTTGCCTGGTGTAGCGGGCGAGGAGTTTGGCCTGGAGGTCGGTAAAGGCGGTGCCGGAGCTGGCGATGACGTTGTGATAGCCGGCGGCATAGAGGCTGATGCAGTCCATCTGGCCTTCGACCAGGATGACGTAGTTGAGCGCTTTCACGGCCTCTTTGGCCAGGTGAAGATTAAACAGCACGCGCGACTTGGAATAGATGGCAGTTTCAGGCGAGTTCAGATATTTGGGGCCGGCTTTTTCGTCGGTGGCGAGGGTGCGTCCGGTGAAGGCGATGATGCGTCCCTGATCGTTGCAAATGGGAAATATGACGCGGTTGCGGAACTTGGAGTACATGGGCTCGAGGCCGGGGGCTTTGGGCTCGGAGGCGCGCGTGTCTACGTCGCGCTCTTTCCAGGCGAAGAGGCCCGACTGGCGCAGGATTTCTTCGGAGAACTCGCCCTTCAGGCGGTCCTTGATGAGGAAGCCGGAATCGGGGGCAAAGCCGATGCGGAAGAGCTTGATGGTCTGGGCGTCGAGGCCGCGTTCGGCAAGGTATTCGCGAGCGCGAGCGCCTTCGGGTCGCTGCAAGGACTGCTGGAAAAACTCGCAGGCCCGGTCGTGGATGTCGAGGAGGGCGCCTCGCAATCGGGCGTCTTTGGCCTCCATGGGGCTGGCGTAGGCGGTCTTGGGGAGGGGCACGCCAAGCTTCTGGGCGATCAGGCGGATGGCTTCGGGGAATGTGATGTTCTCAATCTTTTGGACAAAGCTGAAGACGTCGCCCGAAACGCCGCAGCCAAAGCAGTGGTAGAACTGGCGGGTGGCGTGGACGGAGAACGAGGGCGTCTTCTCGCCGTGAAACGGGCAGAGGCCGGTATAGTTCTGGGCGCCGGCTTTGCGGAGCTTCACGTAGTCGCCAATGATGCGGACGATGTCAGCCTGAGCGCGCAGCGATTCTTTAAATTCGTCAGAAGTGGCCATGGAAAACAAACTGCCAGAGTTGATTGTGAGCTAGAAAGGGGAGAAGGGGAAGATGGGGATGAGGAAAACTGTGGAGAGTTTTGGCTTGGAGGAGCGTAAATCAAGATTCTTGACCACCGGGGACACAGGGTACGGCAAGGCTTAAACCACAGGGGACACAGGGGAGCACAGGGTAAGGCAAGAGCTTGGACCACAGAGGAGCACAGGGTAGGGCACGGGCTGGGGACACAGGGAAGCGCAGGGTACGGCACGGGCTCGCCCCCGGGGGTGTCGGGGAGGAAGGGCTAGGAATCTTCGCCGATTTTCAGGATGGCCAGGAAGGCTTCCTGGGGGATATCGACGCGGCCGATTCGTTTCATGCGTTTCTTGCCCTCTTTTTGCTTTTCCAGGAGCTTGCGCTTGCGGGAGATGTCGCCGCCGTAGCACTTGGCAATGACATTCTTGCGAATGGCGCCAACTGTTTCGCGGGCGATGATTTTAGCGCCGATCGCGGCCTGGATGGCGACTTCGAACATCTGGCGCGGGATAAGTTGCTTCATCTTGTGGGCCAGCAACTTGCCGCGCTCGTAAGCGGAGTCGCGGTGGATCATGCAGGAAAGAGCGTCCACCGGCTCGCCTGCCACCATGATGTCGAGCTTGACCATGGGCGATTCCCAGTAGTCGGTAAGGTGATAGTCGAGCGACGCGTAGCCGCGCGATACTGATTTCAGGCGGTCGTAGAAATCGAGAACGACTTCGTTGAGGGGAAGCTCGTATTGCAACATGACGCGGGTGCTGCTGAGGTATTCGAAGCTCTTCTGCTTGCCGCGCTTTTCTTCCACTAATTTCAGGATGCCGCCAACATATTCCTCGCTGCTGAGGATGACGGCGAGAATGACGGGCTCTTCGATCTTGGCGATTTCACTGGGGTCGGGCCAGCGGGAAGGGTTGTCCACTTCGATGAGGGAGCCGTCGGTCTTGGTGATTTTATAGCGCACGCTGGGAGCGGTGGTGATGAGGTCGAGGTTGTACTCGCGCTCCAAACGCTCTTGAATGATCTCCATGTGGAGCAGGCCAAGGAAACCGCAGCGGAAACCGAAGCCCAGGGCCTCGGAACTTTCCGGTTCGAAGAAGAAGGAGGAATCGTTGAGGCGAAGTTTTTCCAGGGCCTCGCGGAGAGCCGTGTGTTCATGGGCGTCCACGGTGTAGAGTCCGGCGAAGACCATGGGCTTAATGTCTTCAAAGCCGGGAAGGGCTTCGATGGCGGGGCGGGCGTCCTCGGTGATGGTGTCGCCGATCTTGGTGTCGGCCACGTTCTTGATGTTGGCGATGAGGAATCCGACTTCGCCGGCGCTGAGGGTTTCGACTTCAACGGGCTTGGGAGTGAGTACGCCAATGGTCTCGACATTGAAGACCTGATTATTCCACCACAGGCGGATCTTCTTGCCCTTGGTGATAGTGCCCTGAAAAACGCGGGTGAGGACGACGACGCCACGGTAAGGATCGAACCAGGAATCAAAAAGCAGGGCCTGGAGCGCGGCGTTGGGATCGCCTTTGGGGGCGTGGATGCGATGGACGATGGCTTCGAGGACGTCGGGGACGCCTTGTCCGGTCTTGGCGGAGATGAGGAGGGCGTCAGAAGCATCCAGTCCGACAGCGGATTCGATCATCTCTCGAGTGCGAGGGATGTCGGCGCTCTGGAGGTCAATCTTGTTGATGACAGGGATGATCTCCAGGCCATGATTAATGGCGAGATAGGCATTGGCGAGAGTCTGGGCCTCGACCCCCTGAGAGGCATCGACGATGAGGAGCGCGCCTTCGCAAGCGGCCAGGGAGCGGGAAACTTCGTAGGAGAAGTCCACGTGGCCGGGAGTGTCGATGAGATTGAGCTGATAAATTTGGCCGTCGTTGGCTTTGTACGCCATACGGACGGCGTGGGCCTTAATGGTGATGCCGCGCTCACGCTCGAGGTCCATGGAGTCGAGGACCTGCTCCTGCATCTCGCGCATGGCCAGAGAGCCGGTCAGCTCGAGGAGGCGGTCGGCGAGCGTGGACTTGCCGTGGTCGATGTGGGCAATGATGGCGAAGTTACGAATGAAAGCTGCATCCATGAGCGGTAATCATTGAGTTTAACAGGCGAAGGGGGAATGGATTGCCGACTGGACGGTTGACAACCAGAGGGCTGCGAGGAAAGTCGAGGGCTTTGACCTCGGAGGACACAGGGGTACACAGGTTAGGGCAAGAGGGAGAAGGACGAAGACGGCGCGAAACAAGGCTGTGGGGAACCCTTGCAGGTAGAATCTAGGCCATGACACTGGTGCTGGCATCGGCTTCGCCACGACGGCAGGAACTATTGAGCAACGCGGGCATCGCGTATGAAGTGATGGCGGCGGATGTGGACGAGTCGGTGTTAGCGGGAGAGACGGCGCGGGCGTGTGCGGAACGGCTGGCGCGAGAGAAGGCGATGGCGGTGGGAAAAAAGCGTCCGGAGGATTGGGTGCTGGGGGCGGACACGGTTGTGGTGGTGAGCGGACAGATTCTGGGAAAGCCCTCCGATGCCGAAGATGCACGGCGAATGTTGCGCATGCTGGCGGGCAGGACGCACGAGGTGATCACGGGGGTGTGCCTGGTGGGGCCGGGAAAGACGGTGGACACGCAATCAGAGGTGACGGTGGTGGAAATGGCGGCGATCAGCGAGGACGAGATTGCGGCATATGCGGAGAGCGGCGAACCCATGGATAAGGCTGGGGCGTATGCCATTCAAGGGAGAGCATCGCGATGGATTCCGCGCATTGAAGGAGACTATAGCAACGTGGTGGGGCTGCCGGTGGCGCTGGTGTGGCGGATGATCCAACTCGGACTCGGCAGCCAGCAGCGCTAGGAAACGGACGCGAGCCGACTAGGACTTCTTCTCCGAATCACTTCTTCTCCGCATCCCTATCTTCTCCACATCACTTCTTCTCTGCGTCACTTCTTCTCTGCGTCGGGGGGCGGTTTGGCGGGGTCGGCGGGTTTCGGTTCGTCGTCCTTCATGGAGGCCTTGAAATTGCGGATGCCTTCGCCAAGTCCCTTGCCCAACCCGGCAAATTTGCTCGGACCAAAGAGCAGGAGAGCAATCGCGACAATTAGCAAGATGTGTAGAGGCCGAAAGATACCTTCGCCCATAAAACCCTCCCGGAATGAATCGCGATGGCGGTGCCGTCGGTCGCACCATCCAAGAAAATTGTAGGCCAGGGCGGGGTGGGAGTCAAAGACGGGCGGGTGATCGAGGTCAGCCTTTCTGCACGGCTACACCTTGAGTTCCACGACTGTGGCGCCACCGCCGCCCTCATGATGAGGAGGCTCGGCAACGGTGGCCACGTGGGGATGCTGTTGCAGCAGCTGGCGCAAGGCTTTGCGCAAGATGCCCATGCCGCTGCCGTGGACGATGCGCACACGCGGGAGTCCGGCCAGGAAGGCGCGATCGACGAATCTTTCGACTTCGCTGGAGGCTTCGTCCACGGTGCGTCCGATGACGTTAATTTCCGAGGGTACGTTGGCGCCTTCGTTCTCCAGCGAGACCGAGATGCCTTTGGAGCGGGCGGCCTGAACCGGGGAAGAGGCGGCGTTGGAGATGATCTCGGCGATATCGTCGGTGGGAATGCGCATCTTCATGGAGCCAATTTCGACTTCAAAATGATTGGCGTCGATGCGGCGAGTGATGACGGCGGTGCGGCCCATGGACTTCAGCTTGACGGTATCGCCTTCAGCGGCGTGCTTGACGACCTGGGGCTGAGCGTGAGGGTCGCCCTGGTCGGCGCCGGTAGAGTGGGCGACGATGGTCTGGTCAAACTGCTCGCGGAATTCGCGGCGCATTTTGGAGATGCGACGTTCGGCGTCTTTGGAGAGCTTCTGGGCGGCGGCTCGGTCCTGCACGGCGTTGACCGCCTCGCGCGCGTGGTACTCGAAGTCGCGCAGCAAGCTTTCCAGCTTCAATTCCATCTCTTTGATTTTGGACTGCTGCTCTTTGCGGCCCTCGGCGGCCAGAAGCTTCTTCTCGCGGTCGAGTTCTTCTTCGCGGACGCGCAGGCGAAGGCGGTCGCTTTCGGCCTCGCGAAGTTGAGCGTGCAGGCGATCGAGGAAGCGGGAGACGTCCTGGGCCTGCGTGCCCATGCGGGCGCGGGCAGCCTCGATGACCACCGGGTTCAGGCCGAGTCGTTGCGCGATGTTGATGCCCGCCGATGCGCCGGGAATACCGAGCTTCAGTTCGTAGGTGGGCTGGAGGGTGGCTTCGTCAAATCCGACCGAAGCATTGAGCACCACCGGAGTATTCACGCCATAGACCTTCAAAGAGGTGTGGTGGGTGGAGATCATGGTAATGCAACCGACGGCGCGGAAATGGTCGGCGATGGCGACCGCGAGGGCGGCGCCTTCTTCGGGGTCGGTGGCGGAGCCGAGTTCATCGAGCAGCACCAAGGAGCGCGGCGTGGCAGTGCGGGAAAGGAAATCAATGTTGGTGACGTGTGCGGAGAAGGTGGAAAGGTTCTGTTCGATGGACTGGTAGTCGCCAATATCGGCGAGAATGGCGTCGAAGATGGGGAACTCGGCCCGATCGGCAGGAACTGGAACACCGGCTTGTGCCATGAGAGCAAGCAGGCCGACTGTTTTGAGCGTGACGGTCTTGCCGCCCGTGTTGGGGCCAGTGATGATGAGCTGGCGAATGCCGCCTTCGAGTTCCACCGTGGTGGGAACGATGCTTCCGCCTTTGCGCTTCAAGTTGCGCTCCAGCAAGGGGTGGCGGCCGTTGCGGAGAATGAGGCGAGGGGCATCTGGAGTGGCGGGGTTGCCGTGAACGACGCAGGTGACCGCGACGCAGTTGTAGTCGTGGGCGAAACGAGCCTTGGCGAATTGCAGTTCGAGCTCGCCGAGAATATCGGAGGCCAAGCGGATGTCGGGGGAGCTTTCGCCGATGCGGCGGGTCATTTCCAACAAGATGCGATGAATCTCAGCCAGCTCTTCCTCCAGCAGGCGGACGAGTTCGTTGTTCTGCTCGATGGTTTCCAAAGGCTCGACGAAGACGGTTTGGCCGCTGGAACTGGCCCCGTGAACGACGCCGGGCACGCGACGCCTTTGCTCGACCTTCACCGGGATAACGAAGCGCTCGCCGCGAATGGCGATGAGTTCGTCCTGGACAGCGCCGCCTTCGGCGAGGCGGCGAAGATAACCGCGCAGGGACTCCTGAATGGCGCGCTTGTGGCGTTCAGTTTCGCGGCGGATGCGGGCGAGTTCGGGCGAGGCTTTGTCTTCGAGGGTGCCGTCGGGCTGAATCTTATTGCGGAAGGCGCGCAGGAAGTCCTGGAAATCGGCGATTCCGGAGGAAAGCGCGGTGACGGCGGTCCATTCGCCCTTCATGGCAGCGGGAGGGTTGACGGTGATGGCGCGCCACTCGGCGGCACGATCCACCAAAAGAATGACGTCGCGGATATCGGTGGTTTCCAGAGCAGCCCCGGCGATACGGGACTTGTCGAGCAGCTGGGTAATGTCTTCGAGGCCGGTGAATTCGAAACCTCCACCGGCGCGGCGGAACTCGCGAATTTCGGAGGCGAGGCGGTGTTGGTGTTCAATCCAGGCAAGGTCGGTGGATGGAGCCAGTCCGGCGATGCGGTCCTGGCCCAGCGGCGAGAGGGCATAGCCGCGTAAGAGGTCGCGCAGGGATTCGAACTCGAGGACGCGAGCGCTGGAGTGAGCGATGGGGCTGGGGATGACGGACATGGCTAAGCCAGCTTCCAGCTTCTAGCAAACCGGGGCATTTGACAATGGGGCGAGGAGCACTGCGCAGAAATGTTCATTTCAAATGGACGGCGGCGTCAGATTGTTTCGGGCGCGAACCGGAACGCGGGGTATGGACTTTCGGCATGGCGTACTTTGGTTTGACTTCGTGGCAGCCCTCGTCGCAATAGGCGCCGCCAGCGGCACTTTCAGGCGTGGGCATGGGCGAGTTCTCCGCGTAGTTGCGGTCGGCTTCGAGTTCGCGCTCCACGTCTTCGATCAGCTTGCGATTGTCGTCCGCAGTCAGCCACTTCTTCACATTGAGCAAGTAATTCTCGAAGCGCGCAATGCAGTCGCGTTTCTTCCAGTACTCGAACAGCGGCTTGGGAACGTAGTCGGCGGCGTCATGAATGGCATGGCCCTTCATGCGCATCATCTTGGCTTCGATTAGGGTCGGCCCCTTGCCTTGACGGGCGCGTTGGCAGGCCTCATGGGCGGCGTCGTATACCTGGCAAGCGTCGGTACCATCCACGATGACGCCGGGGATGCCATACGCGATGGCGCGTTCTGCCAGGTCTTTCACTCGGAACTGCATGTCGGAGGGGGTGGAATATCCCCAGAGATTGTTTTCAACGAACAGAACCAGTCCCAGATCCTGGACCGCGGCGAAGTTCAGGCCTTCATAGGTGACGCCGGTGGATTGACCGCCATCACCAATGTAAGTCATGACGGCTATGTTGCGTCCCTGCAGGCGGGCGCCGAGAGCGACGCCGGCGAGGACGGGGATCAGGTCGCCGAGAGTGGAGATGGGGGAGACGACGTTGCGCGTCTGAGTATCGCCGAAGTGAGACGAGGCATCGCGGCCGCGGGTGGGGGAACCGGCCTTGGCCATGTACTGCATCATGATGTCGCGTGCGGGAAAGCCGCGGACGAGCATAGAACCCTGGTTGCGAATCATGGGCCCGAGCCATTCGTCGGGCCGGAGGGCAAAGGCCGAGGCGCAGGAGCAGGCTTCTTGTCCGAGGCCGAAATACACGCCGCCGACTACTTTGCTTTGTTTGTAGAGACTCTCGAGAGCGGCTTCCATCTTGCGGTTGAGGAGCATCCAGCGATAGATCTCGATCGACTGCTGCTGGCTGAGATATTTGGACTCGCGAATGGGAGGGACGGGAGCCGAGAGGTCGCCGGAGACTTCATAGCGCACAGTGTCGCCGTCGGGTACCTGGCGGACGGAGATGTTTGGTTTTTCGAGGCGGTAGTCGGGGATCGAGTAGGTTCGCTGATTGGGGATTTCAGGCTTCTGCGGGGAAGGCGAATTCTTCAGGGTCGGCATGACGGAGCTTCCATGCTAGCGCGGGGGAGCGGGTTGCGGCAAAGGATTGAACCACAGAGGGCTCAGGGAGCACAGAGTAGGTGGACCACTTGCGGCACAGAGGAACACCGGGTTCGACTCAGGCCAGGAAGATGTCGTCTTCGCCGTGGAGTTGGCGGAGGTTATCGGGAGTCTGGAGGGGAACACCGACGGTGGGGGCGAGCGCGTCGAGGCTTTCCAGCCAGAGCATCTGACTGGAGAAGACCTGACCGAAGCTGCGGGAAACGGCCTCAGCGACGGAGTTAAGATCCAGTTCGCGGCCAAGTTCTTTTGCCATGGAGGTGACGGGGTGGGTGGTGATGCCGCAAGGGATGATGAGGTCGAAGTAGCTGAGGTCGGTGTTCACGTTGAGCGCGAATCCGTGCGAGGTGACGAAGCGCGAGATGTGCACGCCGATTGCGGCGACCTTGGCTTGGGGCGCGTCGAGGGGCTGGGTCCAGACGCCGGTCAGGCCGGAGATGCGTCCGGTGGGCAGGCGATAGGTGGCACAGGTGCGGATGAGAACTTCTTCAAGGCGGCGCACGTAGTCCACGGCGCCGAGGGTTTTGCGCTTGCCATCGGGCGTGGCGTATTCGCGCAAATCAAAAATGGGATAGCCGACGAGCTGGCCGGGACCGTGAAAGGTGACGTCGCCGCCGCGGTCGCACTCGAATAGCTCGACACCGTGCGCCGAGAGATGTTCGGGGGAGGCCAGAATGTTGGCGGCCTTGGCGTTGCGTCCGAGGGTGATGACCGGAGTGTGCTCCAGGAGAAGGAGGACATCGCCGATGTCGCCGGCCTTGCGGCGCACGACCAGATTCTGTTGCAGAGCGAGCGCGGTGGCGTAATCAATCTGGCCGAGATGGAGAACTGAAATCATGCTGGGGGTTTCATCACGACGGAAACTCGTTTGATGCGGCGGCCTACGCGAACGGTCAGAACGATATCGTTCCCTGAGTGAGGGAGGTTGGGGAGCGTGACGAGCTCGCCATCGAGACTCACAGCGCGTTCTTTGAGCTTGCGTCCGGCTTCGGAGGTGGACTGAGCCAGGCCGGCGGCGACCATCAATCTATCGAGGCGAACCGTACCACCCTCCTTGCCCGCAACTTCGGCAAACGGTACCGATACTAGTTCCAGGTCTTCTGGTGCTTCGCTCTTCTGAAACTGGCGCGCCCAGTCGTCGCCGGCCCGGGTTGCGGCCTCGGCAGAGTGGAAGTCGTGGACGATGCTGGCGGCCAAGGCTTTCTTCAGAGCCATCGGGTGGGCTTGTCCGCTGGCGGCATCGGCTTTCATGCGGTCAATTTCGGCTAGCGAGACATCGGTCAGCAGCTCATAGTAGCGCCACATTAGAGTGTCGGAAATCGACATGACCTTGCCGTACATTTCCAGCGGGGTTTCGTGGATGCCGATGAAGTTGCCGAGCGACTTCGACATTTTCTGCACGCCGTCGAGGCCTTCGAGGATGGGCATGGTGAGCACGACTTGCGATTCCTGGCCGTAGGCGCGCTGGAGTTCGCGGCCAACCAGCAGGTTGAACTTCTGGTCGGTGCCGCCGAGTTCGACATCGGCCTCGAGCGCGACCGAGTCATAGCCCTGGGCCAGCGGGTAAAGCAACTCGTGCATGGCGATGGGCTTTTCTTCCTGGAAACGCTTGTGGAAGTCCTCGCGCTCGAGCATTTGGGAGACGGTGTATTTGGCGGCGAGGCGAATGAAGTCGTCGGCGGAGAATTTGGAGAACCAGCGGCGGTTAAAGTCGACTACGGTCTTGACCGGGTCGAGGATCTTGAAGACCTGGGCCTTGTAGGTCTCGGCGTTCTGGTCAATTTGCTCCTGGGTGAGCGGCGGGCGGGTGACGGAGCGGCCAGTGGGATCGCCGATCATGCCGGTGAAGTCGCCGATCAGAAAGATGACGGTATGGCCGAGATCCTGAAAATGCTTCAGTTTGCGAAGCAATACGGTGTGGCCGAGATGGAGGTCGGGGGCGGTAGGATCGAAGCCCGCCTTCACGCGGAGGGGCTTGCCTGAGGCCAGCGACTTTTCCAGTTTCGCGCGCAGTTCGGGCTCGCGGATGATTTCCGCAGCGCCTTTTTTCAAGTAGGCGAGTTGTTCGTCAACAGGCGGAAAGGGCGGCATGCCTTTTGATTATATGGCGGACGTAGAGGCTGGGTCGGCCAGGCAAGCAAAAGGTGTCGCGCGGAGGTGAGAAGCAGGTCCTTCGCTTCGCTCAGGACGACAAAGTTGGGTGAAGCAGGTCCTTCACTCCGTTCAGGATGACAAAGTTGGGTGCGGGTGATGACAAAGTTGGGTGCGGGTGAGGATGGGCGCTGGTCCAGTTCATTCGCCGAGCCAGTTGCCATAGGGTTGCAGCGCTTCCACGTGATCGAAAATGATTTTCATGGCGGCGGTGATGGGAATCGCCAGGACCAGACCCATCGCGCCCCAGAGCCATCCCCAAAACAATAGCGCGACGGTTACCGCCAACGGGTTAAGGCGCAAGCGGCTGCCGAGAAATTTGGGGTAGAGAACATTGATGCCAAGGAGGTGAAGAACGGCGACCGCTAAGACCGCTGCCAACAATCCCGAGGAGGATAACTGACCCAGGCTGACCGTTACGGGGGCAATCATGGCCAGAAGCAGGCCCAGGTAGGGAACGAGGCTGAGAAAACCGCTGATCACTCCCACCACATAAAAGAACGGAACGTGGAGCATTGCGAAAACCAGGGTACTGACTGCGGAAATAAACAAGCCCACCAGGAAATTGCCCAGAATAAAGCTGCGGATCATGCTCGAAATCAGTCCGAGAGTGGTGTAGGCGGCATGGCGGTTCTTCATGCTGAAGAGCATGACAGTGGCCGCGCGAGCGTGGTGTCCCCAGGTGAGCATGAAGTACACCAGAAAGGGAATGAAGGAGAGAGCGAGCACCTCACGGGAGAAGGAACCAACCTCGTGAGGGAGCTGGTCCGTCCAACTGGACTCAGTGCGGATCTGGACGGTGTTGACGGGAGGGGTGGCCGGGAATTCGGTTCCACGCAGAGCGCTTTCGGTATTGTGCTGAAAGGTTTCGGCGCGCTGGCGGAAGGGGCGCACTACGGAGCCAATCTCTTTGGAGTACTTCGGCAGGTTGTCAACGAATGAGGATGCCTGATTGTAGGAAAAATAGGCGACCCCATAGCCGGCGCCAACCAAGAGCAAGACCGCAATGGCAGAGCCCACGCCGGAGGGGACCTTGGCCCAGGAGAGCAAGTCCACGACCGGGGTGAGAATGTACGCCAACAGCATGGACACCAGGACGACGGCGAGTTCCCATTCGGCGAAGTAGCAGAAGGCGACAAGGACGCCGACGGCAATCACGATTTCGGGCCAGTTGGGCTTGCGGGTCGCGACGCTGCGGATTTCAGCCGACTCGCTCATGGCAGCTATCGTAGCGGAAAGCAAGGTGGGTGTCAGCGAAGAATCGCCGCGCGACTCGGGAAGCCTTCGCTTGACTCTCGGTGCCCAGAAAAGACTGGGTTAGACCGAGCGGAGCAAAAGGGCGAGAAGGGCGGCGCGTCGTGGGAGTTCGGAAATCAGGACGTGCTCGTGAGTGGCGTGGGCGCCGTCGCCGACTCCGCCCAATCCGTCGAGGGTGGGAATGCCGAGAGCGGCGGTGAAGTTGCCATCCGAGCCGCCACCGACGGCGGCTTCGTCGAGCTTCCAGCCGAGAGCATGAGCAAGCCCTAGCGCCTTTTGGTAAAGCGCAGCAACGCCCGGAGTGCGCTCCATGGGCGGACGATTGATTCCACCTTCCACTTGCAGCTTGCATTTGCGGTCGAAGGGGCGAAGGCCGCGCATTTTGCGTTCGATTCCGGCGGCGTCTTTAAGGCGCGCGATGCGGACGTCCACGGTGGCGGACGCAAAGGCGGGGACGACGTTGACGCGAGTGCCGCCTTCGACCAGTCCTACATTGACGGTGAGGCCGCGGCGGAGGTCGGTGAAGCAGGAGACTTTTTCGATCTGGCGGGCAAGCTCTCGAATGGCGTTAATGCCCTTTTCGAAGTCGAGGCCGGAGTGGGCGGCTTTGCCGGTGACGGTGAGTCTGTATTCCCCAACCCCTTTGCGTGCGGTCTTGACGGCGCCATGCCGGCCGTAAGACGGTTCGAGGACCAGTACGGCGCGGGATCTCTGGGCCAGTTTCTCAGTAGTGCGGCGGGAGGAATCAGAGCCGACCTCTTCGTCGGAAACAAGCAGCACTTTGACCGGGCAAGGCAAGCCGCCTTCGATTTCCCGAACGGCAGCGATGGCATGGAGCATGAGCGCGATGCCGGATTTCATATCGAGTACGCCGGGACCGGTGAGACGGCCTTTGACCTCGCGGCAAGGCATGGTAGACAGAGTCCCCAGCGGATAGACGGTGTCGTAATGACCGAGGAGAAGGATGGGTTCACCCGCGCGTCCGGGAAAATCCGCCTGCACGTGGTTGCCAGCGGTCCGAGAGCGATGGAGTGTCAGCTTGCCGCCGCGGTTGGCGAAAGCCGCCGCGAGCAATCCGGCGAGAGAATCGAGCGACGGCTTGTGGTCGCTGGGGGACTCGGCTTCAACCAGTTGGCGGATGGTAGCTACCAGGGAATCTCGGTGAGCGTTGAAATAGGCGAGGTAGTCCGGAGGGTTGGCGGCGGAGAGGGCGCGTGGGGCGTTCCGGGTTTTTTGCATTCGGGACCTGCTTTCAAATTCTGATGCGGCGGTGAAACACGAGATGCGCTACAGTATATTCTTCCGCCTAGCGAGAGCCCCTCATGACTGACGCCGCACAGACGACCGAACTGCCTAAGGACGAGAAGATCGTCCTCGACATTCATGACATTTTCAAGCTGCTACCGCACCGCTACCCGTTCCTGATGATCGACCGGGTGGTGGAGTGCGTGCGCCAGAAGCGGTTGGTGGCGCTGAAAAATGTGACTTTCAACGAGCCGTTCTTCCAAGGGCATTTTCCAGGCAGGCCGATCATGCCGGGAGTGCTGATTGTGGAAGCCATGGCGCAGGCGGGCGGGGCGCTGCTGCTGCAGGAATACGACGACCGCGATGCCAAGCTGATGGTGTTTACAGGCATTGAGAAAGCGCGGTTCCGGCGGCAGGTGGTGCCGGGAGATCAACTGCGGATCGAAGTTGAGGTCAAAGTATGGCGGGAGAATGCGGCGCGAATGGAAGGAAAAGCGTTCGTGGGAGACGTGCGAGTTTGCGAAGCGACGCTTACGTGTGCCTTGGTGGACAGGGAGAGCGCGGGAAAAGCAGCCGGAGAGGACGAAGGGGCGGAGTAGGGTCTCGCTCTGGCGTTCTGTGAGAAAACCGGCATCACCATGACCATTCATCCCACAGCCATCATTGATCCGCGGGCGAAAGTGGACGTCTCCTGTGAGGTTGGGCCGTATTGCGTGATCGGCGGCGGGGTCGAGTTGGGCGAGGGCTGCCGCCTGGAGTCGCACGTCGCGATCGAAGGTCCAACGCGAATTGGCGGCCACAACCACTTCTTTCCCTTCTGCTCGATTGGCATGGCGCCGCAGGACTTGAGCTATGGAGGCGAA
The DNA here is from genome assembly GCA_025360645.1 of Acidobacteriaceae bacterium. Lineage (GTDB taxonomy): Bacteria > Acidobacteriota > Terriglobia > Terriglobales > Acidobacteriaceae > JANYBT01. Next base: position 17,389 of record JANYBT010000091.1, read on the forward strand.
GCCACGCGGCTGGAGATTGGCGACCACAACCAGATCCGCGAGTTTGTGACCATCCATCGCGGGACGGTGAAAGGCGGCGGACTGACGCGGGTGGGCAGCCACTCGCTCATCATGGCCTACGCCCACATTGCGCATGACTGCGAGCTGCAGGATCATGTGCTGATGGCCAATGCGGCCACCCTGGCCGGGCACGTGATAGTCCAGGAATATGCGACAATCGGAGCTTTTTCGGCAGTACACCAGTTCTGCCGAGTAGGGACACATGCCTATATTGGCGGCGGAACAATCGTGACCCGCGACACCATGCCGTTTTCGAAGACGGTGGCGGAGCGCGGGACGCGGGCGTATGGCGTCAACGCGATTGGGCTGGAGCGGCGGGGGTTTTCCAAAGAGCGGATCCGTAAGTTGCATCACGCGTACCGGGTGCTGCTTGCCTCAAAACTCAATACTACGCAAGCGTTGGGGAAGCTGAGGGAGGAGGCGGACCGGGGCGAGGATGTTGATTTGCTGATCCGGTTTATTGAGGATTCGCAGCGGGGAGTGGTGAAATAGGCCGTCCGCATCCAGGCCCTGCTTTCCGGCAGCCAAGGCCGGGTATTGAGGGGTGATGGCGCAGTGCTAGACTTGTGCCCACCGTGGCATCCACCGACAAAAAACTCGGACTCATCGCCGGCAACGGCAAGTTCCCTTTCCTGGTGCTGCAGGCGGCTTGGGCGCAGGGGTATGAAGTGGTGGTGGCGGCCATTCGAGAAGAGACCTCCCCAGACATTGAAAAGAGTGGAGCAGCGGCGGTGCATTGGCTGTCGCTGGGGGAATTGTCGCGACTGATTGAGACGTTCAAGAGCGCCGGCGTGACTCATGCGGTGATGGCTGGGCAGGTCAGACATAAACAAATCTTCTCCAGCATCCGTCCGGACTGGAGGCTGGCGAAGCTACTGCTATCGTTGGGAACGCGTAACACGGATTCGTTGCTGGGAGCCATCGCGAAAGTGCTGGCGGAGGAAGGGATTGCGCTGGAGAGTTCGACGGCATTGCTGGAGCCACTGCTGGCCCGGACGGGCGTGTTGACCAAGCGGGCGCCGAGCGGACAGGAACAGAAAGATATTGCCTATGGCCGAACCATCGCGCGGCACCTTGGGCAGTACGACATTGGACAGACGGTAGTGATCGCGGAAGCCGCATGCGTGGCGGTGGAAGCGATGGAGGGAACGGACGCGACCATCGAGCGGGCGGGAGAGTTGATGCGGTCGCTGGCCGGCGAGACTTCCACCTTGAACCGAGCGCTGACCGTGGTCAAGGTTGCCAAACCGAATCAAGACATGCGGTTCGATGTGCCGGTGATTGGAGTGAAGACCATCGCCGTGATGCGGAATGCAGGAGCGCTTTGCCTGGCGCTTGATGCGGGCAAGTGTTTGCTGCTGGAGGGGGACGCGATCATCGAGTGCGCGGATGAAGCTGGGATTTGTGTGGTGGCGGAGTAGGGGATCGGTTGCTGAATCGAACGTGGGCAGATGGTTCTAGAGATAGGACGCAGCAATGGGAAGGAAGTTGTCTGAGACGGTGCGGATCGCGGATCAATTGCAGCGCGCGATGGATGGACCCGCGTGGCATGGGCCGGCACTGAGGGAGATTTTGCGCGGAGTTGATGGGGCCGTGGCGGCGCGCCGTCCGGAGTCGGGGGCGCACTCCATCTGGGAGTTGGTGCTGCATATTCGGGCGTGGGACTTGTATGCGTTGCGGCGGATCGGGGGCGAGGAGTGGGAACCGAGCGAAGACGAGAATTTCCCCCGCGTAGCTGAAATTTCTGAAGAAGCGTGGGCGAAGGCGCAGGCGGAATTGGCGGTAGTGCATTCGGAATTGGTGGCGGCGATGGCCAAGTTTCCCGAGGTGCGGTTGGGTGAGAAAGTGCCGGGGCGGGACCCGGACTACCACACGTTCTATTACATGCTGCATGGAGCGGTGCAGCATATGCTGTATCACGCAGGACAGATTGCAGTTTTGAAAAAGGGGTAGTGTGGAAGCCATTCGGACAGCGGTGATTGGGGTGGGCGCGTTTGGGCGGAACCATGTGCGCGTCTATCACCAGCTGGAACAGCAGGGCGAGGCGGTGCAGTTGGCGGGGGTGGTGGATGCCGATCTGGAGCGCGCGCAGAGAGTAGCGTCGGAATTTGGGTCGCGCGCGTTTGCGTCGGTCGAGCAGTTGCTCGCTGAAGAAAAAGTGGATGCGGCGTCGGTGGCAGTGCCGACAATGCATCATCTGGCAACAGCCACAGCGCTGATGCAGGCTGGAGTGGATGTGCTGATCGAGAAGCCGCTGGCGACTTCGCTCGCACAGGCGGATGAATTGATTCAGGTGGCGGGGCGGCACGGAAGGGTGGCGCAAGTGGGGCACCTGGAGCGGTTCAATCCGGCGGTGCGAGCCACGCTGCCGCTAATTACGCGACCCATGTTCTTTGAAGTCCACCGGCTGAGTGTGTTTACCCCGCGGTCCCTGGACGTCGATGTGGTGCTGGATCTGATGATCCACGATTTGGACATCGTTCTGAAGTTTGTGACCTCGCCGGTGAAGGAAATCCGGGCAGTGGGGCTGCCGATTTTGTCGCCCAAAACGGACATTGCCAATGTGCGGTTGGAGTTCGAGTCTGGGTGCGTGGCGAACTTGACGGCAAGCCGGGTTTCGACGGAACTGGTGCGGAAGCTGCGATTCTTCCAACCCCGCCAGTATGTGTCCATCGATTATCAGCGACAGGATGTGATGGTGTTTTCCGTGGGGGACAAATTGGAGGGAGCACCATCGGTGAACCCGCAGATTGGGATGTTTAAACCACCGATCATGGCCGAGGAACCGCTGCATGCGGAACTGAAATCTTTTCTGGACGCTGTACGTCGCCGAGCCCAGCCCGAGGTTCCGCTGGAGGACGGGCGGCGGGCATTAGCGCTGGGGCTGGAGATCGTTGCGGAAATCGAAGCCCACACCAGGCATATTGCGAGTAACCTCGCGGGTTCGTAGCCGCAGCGGGAAGGCGCTCGCTTTCGCCATTCGGCGGAAAAGATGCGAAAATAACAGTGTGCGGGGTAACCGGCGCGTCCCCCTGTTTGCAAAGATTTGTGTCAGGCGGGGAGCGGTCGTGCCTCATTGCATCTAACTGTTGTCGATGTCCACCGCTCAAATTCCGCCACCGGGAACCCTCCCGCCCGAGGTCGCCTCGGACGCGGCCCAGTTCGCCCGGTTGCAATCCCCAATTCACGTAACCGCGGAAGAAGTTCCCAGCCTGCTGCTTCACATGCAGGACGAGCTTTCGCGCTCGCGCAAGCGCGAGGCACTATGGCTGTCGGTTATCTTGCACCTGGTAATTGTGATGACGCTGGTGAACTCGGACAAGCTGGCGCGATTGCTGCCTGGGTACACGATTGTGGCGATGTCGCCTGCGGACCTGACCCGGCAAAAGGATTTGACATATCTGGAGCTGCCTCCCGATGAGCAAGCGGTGACCAAGCGTCCGAAAACGGACGTGATTTCAGACAAAGACCGCATCGCATCCAGCAAGAAGCCACAGTTGGACCGGCAAGAGTTGAAGAAAATCCTGGATGCATCGCGTCCGGGCAGGCCGGGGCCGCAGGCACCTACCGGGCAGCAAGCTCCGGAGTCGCCTCCCCCTGGGGCGCAGCAGGCGGCCGCGGGCAGTTCGCCTCCGACTCAGGATCCCGCTCCAAACCAAACTGCACAAATGCAGGCGCCACCTGCGGAGAGACCGCGACCGAGCTTCGGCGGGGGATTGTCGGCGGGCTCGGCGATTGAGCAAGCGGCACGAGCGTCGGTGGCCAACCGCGGCGGATTCAGTAGTGGTGGAAACGGCGGAGAGTACGGCTTGTCGCAGCGCGGAGGATTTAAAGCGGCGTCGGGCGCAGAGATCATCACCGACACGCGGGGCGTGGACTTCGGGCCTTACCTGGCCCGGGTGAAAGAAGTGGTGAAGAGCAACTGGTACAACATCATTCCCGAGTCGGCGCGGCCGCCCATCCTGAAGAAAGGGAAAGTGGCGATCCGTTTCTTCATCATGAAAGATGGAAGCGTGGCCAGCATGCAGTGGGAGGGAAGCTCGGGAGACGTGTCCCTGGACCGCGCGGCATGGGGAGCGATTACGGCATCTCATCCCTTCCCGCCACTCCCCAAGGAGTTCAGCGGAGACTATCTGGGGCTGCGGTTCCACTTTTACTACAACCCGGATGTGGGAGAGTTGCAGTAGAGAAGTCCAGGTTTTGAACCTGCAACCGGCGCTACAATAGTGGCGTGGCTGATCTCATCAGGCCCGAAGACCCACACCAGGCAGGACCACCTCATTCCCACCGCCACCACATCTATGCGGCGGAAGCCACGGGATTGCTCATCATCGCGGTGGTGCTGCTGGTTCTCACTCTGATTCGATACTGGGAAAATATTAGCTGGAGCCTGCACTAGTTGGAGGCCAGCGTGGATCCGCTGTTGCTGGTGGTGCTGGGCCCGACGGCGAGTGGAAAAACTGCCCTCGCGCTGCGGTTGGCGCAGGAATTTGGCGGCGAAATCGTGAGTTGCGATTCCGTAGCCATGTATCGCGAGTTTGAGATTGGCACGGCGAAACCGTCGCAGGCAGAGCGAAGGCTGATTCCGCATCATTTGATTGACGTGGTGGAACCGACGGCCCAGGTCACGGCGGGCGAGTACGCGAGACAAGCGCGGGCAGCGATTGAGCAGATCGATCGTCGGGATAAGGTCTCGATTGTGGCCGGGGGCACAGGACTTTACATGAGGGCGCTGCTAGAGGGGCTGTTCCCGGGCCCGAATCGCTCGGAGGATTTGCGGGAACGGTTGAGGGGGCGGGCAGCAGAACTGGGACCCGCGTACCTGCACCGTGTGCTGAGGCGAATGGATCGCGAGGCCGCGACCAGAATTCATGCCAACGATACGGCAAAAGTAATTCGCGCGATCGAGGTGTGCCTGGCATCGCGGCAGAAGTTAAGTGCGATGTGGGAAAAAGGGCGTGACGCTCTGGTAGGATTTCGCATTCTGCGGTTGGGGTTGGATCCGGAGCGGGCGCAGTTGTATGAGCGGATCAACCAACGGGCCCGCCTGATGTTTGAGGCCGGGCTGGTAGCCGAGACGCGAGGAATCGTCGAGAAATATGGGCCGGCAGCATGGCCACTGTCGTCGCTCGGGTACAAGCAGGCGGTGCAGGTGCTAAGGGGTGACATAAGCGAAGCAGCTGCACTGGCGGAGGCGCAACAGGCCCACCGGAATTACGCCAAGCGGCAGATGACATGGTTCCGCAAGGAACCGGAAGTCCATTGGCTTAGAGGTTTCGGGGATGAGGTGGTGGCGCAGGCAGTGGAGATCGTTTCGAGTCGTTACGGCCAGGAACTTGAGTGATCTGGTATGGTTTTTGACATGCGCCGCGCCGTTATTCTGATCGTCTTACTGGCCGCCAGCCTGACTTTTGCCCGGGAACGATACTCCACGGCGGGGCAAATTCGTTTGGATAACTCGGGGCGAAAATGGGCGCAGAAGACCCTGCGCAAGCTGACCCTGGAGGAAAAAGTTGGGCAGTTGTTCATGATCTGGGTGAGGGCAAGGTTTGTGAACACGAATGACCCCACCTATTTGCAACTACTCGATTCGATTCGCAAGTATCACGTTGGGTCGCTGGCGATGACGGTGGACGTGGACAGCGGGTTGTTGCAGAAGAACCAGCCTTATGAGGCGGCAGCGCTGCTGAACCACTTGCAGAGTGAATCGGTGCTGCCGCTGCTGGTTGCGGCGGACTTTGAGCGCGGCGTTTCGATGCGGCTGAATGGTACGACGGTGTTTCCTCATGCCATGGCGTTTGGGGCCGCCGGGAAACTAGAGTACGCGGAAGCGTTTGGGCGCATCACGGGCGTGGAGGCCCGCGCGATCGGGGTGCACTGGAACTTTTTTCCCGATGCGGACGTGAATTCCAACCCGGCGAATCCGATCATCAACACGCGGTCCTTCGGGGAGGATCCGCAGCAAGTGGCGGACCTGGTGGCGGCCTACATCAAGGGGGCGCACCAAGCGGGCATGTTGACCACAGCGAAGCATTTTCCGGGACATGGCGACACGGACAGCGATTCCCACCTGGGAGTGGCGCGAGTGAATGGAGATATGGCGCACCTGGAGCGCGTCGAGCTCCCGCCGTTTCAGCGGGCGATCGCTGCCGGGGTGGATGCGGTAATGGTGGCGCATGTGACAGCGCCAGCGTTGGAGCCAGACCCCAATCGAGTGGCGACAACCTCAGCGGCGGTGGTGACGGACCTGTTGAAGCACAAGCTGGGATTCCAAGGCCTGGTGGTAACCGATGCACTGGACATGGCGGGATTGACCCGGCTGTACGCTCCCAACGTCGGGCGGGCCGCGGTGGATGCGTTCAAAGCGGGGAACGATTTGTTGATCATTCCCGCGGACCTGGATGCGTCCTACAAGGCAATGGTGGCGGCGGTGCAGAGTGGCGAGATTTCGCAGGCGCGGCTGGACGAGTCGGTGTTGAAGGTGCTGAATCTGAAAGCCTCACTTGACCTGCAGAAGGCGCGGCTGGTCGATCTGGGCCGCTTAGACCAACTGGTAGCAACACCGGCGAATATAGCCGTTGGGCAGAAAGTGGCGGAGGAAGCGCTGACCCTGGTGCGAGACAATGGCAAGGTCCTGCCGCTGCGGGCTGCGGGAACTTTTCCGGTGGGGCTTCCGTATCAAGCTAGTGTAGAGGTGCGCAACCGGCTGGTGGTGGTGGTGTTTGCGGAGGATGTCCGGAGCGAGTCGGGGCGAGTGCTGGAGCGCTGGATTCGAGCGAGGGCTCCAGATGTGCACGTGTTCTACACCGATCTGCGACTGGCGGCGGCGATGTCAGAGGAAATACTGAAGGCGGCAGACGAGGCGGAGGCGGTGGTCGCGGCGTTGTACATTGCGCCCACCGCGGGAAGAGCGATTCAAGTGGGCAATGAGTTGAAGAACTCGGTGGGCATGGCGGACGCGGCGGGCGCGCTGCTGCAAAGGCTGTTGGATCACGCGGCGTCGAAGACGGTCGTGGCGGCCATGGGAAACCCATATCTGGCAGAGGACTTCCCTGCGGTACAAACGTATTTCTGCGCGTTCTCCAACACCAGCGTGTCGGAGATCGCGGCCGCCAAAGCGCTGTTTGGCGGCGTTCCATTTAACGGGCATCTGCCCGTAACCATTCCGGGGGTGGCCCAGCGAGGGGCTGGATTCGAGCATCCGAAACAAGTTCAATCAGGAGGTATTTCCAGTGCGCATCCGTAATTTGCAATTGCTTTCGCTGGGGTTGATGGCTCCGCTTTTTCTAGGCGGCTGTTCAATGAACATCAACAAAGACAAGACCGCCGATGGTAAGAAGAGGGTGGATATCGAAACTCCCATGGGCAGTTTGCACGTGAGCGATCAGGCGGACGTGAAGGATACCGGCCTCAGCGTTTATCCCGGCGCAACGCCAAAGCCGAAAGACGACAGCGACGAGGAGAAGAGCGCGAACGTCAACATTTCCGGTCCAGGATTTGCGTTGAAGGTGGTAGCGGCGGAGTTTGAGAGCGATGCGGCACCAGACAAGATTCTGACCTACTACAAGAACGAACTGAAGAAATACGGAAACGTGCTGGAGTGCCACGGACACTGGCAAGGCGGCGGCAACGCCAACATCCACAGCGGCAAGGATGAGTCGAAGCCGGTGAGCTGCGAGAGCAACGACAATGGGAAATCGGTCGAACTGAAAGTCGGGACCGAGGGGAACCAACACATCGTGGCGGTCGAACCCAAAGAAGGCAAGACCAACTTTGCGTTGGTATACGTGAAGATCCACGGCAAAGACGCAGAGATTTAGTGGCTACCGGACGACGGTTTGGGATGCGCCAGCAGGGCAACGGCCGCTTTGGTAGCGGCCAGGTAATCCGCAGGAGCAAGCAGAATCTGCAGGCCGCGCGTCCCGGCTGACACCGACACTACGTCGAATAGTTCGAGGGTTTCGTCCACGAACACCGGGTAGTCTTTATTTCCTGCCATGGCCGTGACGCCGCCGCGGACGTAGCCCGTGAGTGCCTGCAACTCTTTCACTGGAACCAGCTGAATCTTGCGGTTGCCGGAGGCCGCAGCCATGGCCTTCAGGTCAAGTTCCGAGTCTCCTGGAATCACGGCGATGCAAATGCCGTTGCGGTCGCCGCGAGCGACCAGGGTCTTAAATACCTGCTGCGGGAGAAGGCCGATCTTGGCCGCGACGCGCTCCGCCGCTAAATCCTCGAGATCCACCTCGTACTCGCGTAGCTCGTAGCCAATGCCAAGCTGATCCAGCAGGCGGACGGCGTTGGTCTTGCTGGGCACGGTTCGATTCTAGCGCGGTGCGCCGCTCAGGGCGCACAGCTTTTGGAAGATCTCCACCACTTGTTGGTTGGTGGAGCTGAGCGAGCCGGAGTTGTCGATGACGAAATCGGCAAGCTTGATTTTTTTGGCATCCGGCAACTGAGCGGCGAGACGGCGCTGCACCTCCTGCTGCGCGGCGGCGCGGTTCAGGTTCATGCGCTGTGCGAAGCGTTCCACGCGCTGATCTTCCCCACAAGTGACGACGACCAGCCGGTCGAAGCCCTTCGCTGCACCGGCTTCGAAGATTAGAGCCGCTTCCACAATGGCCACCGCCTGCGGGTCCTTGCGGCCGACTTCGTCCATCCACTCTTCCTGGCGGCGAATCACGGCAGGATGCACGATTCGATTCAGCTCTTGAACCCGGGCGGGCGCTCCAAATGCCAGGGCAGCCAGGCGACCACGGTTGATGGTGGAGTCGTGATTGAGGATGCCGGGACCGAAGTGCTCTACGACTTGGTCGTACGCAGGCTGGCCAGGCTGCATAAGTTCGTGGGCGAGCAAGTCGGCATCGATGCGATGAGCGCCTAGCGCCACGAACATTGCGCCCACTGCCGATTTGCCGCTGGCGATGCCGCCCGTCAGTCCGACCTTAAGCAAGAGTTCTCCATTCCTCGTCCGGACGCTAGTTCCGGCCGCCGCGTCGCATTTTCGCCGCCTTCACGGTGTTGGACATCAGCATGGCAATGGTCAGGGGGCCCACCCCGCCTGGGACCGGTGTCATTTTCCCGGCGACCTCGGCGACAGCGGGGTGGACATCACCCACCAGCGTTGCGCCCTTGGTGCGGAAGGTCTCTTCGCGTTTGGCGTTGCCGACGAACAGACGCTGAAATTCCGCAGGATCAGTCACGTTGTTGGTGCCGACGTCAATCACGGTAGCGCCCGGTTTTACGAAGTCGGGGGTGATCATCCCGGCGCGACCAATGGCTGCGACCAGGATATCGGCGCGACGGCAGACCCCGGGCAAATCTCGCGTTTTGGAATGGCACACCGTTACGGTGGCATTGGCATTGATCAGCAGCATGGCGGTTGGCTTTCCGACAATGTCGCTACGGCCAACAACCACGGCCTCCTGCCCGGAGATATCGACGTGGCTGCGGCGAAGAATTTCCATGATGCCCGCGGGTGTGCAGGAAATCAGGCCGGGACGCTGTGTGGAAAGGAATCCGACGTTCATGGGATGGAAACCGTCCACGTCCTTGGCGGGATCCACAGCGAGCAGAATTTTCTTGGCGTCCACCTGCGTCGGCAGAGGCAACTGCACCAGGATGCCATCAATTTCATCGCGAGCGTTGAGCTCGTTCACCAGGGCAAGGAGTTCGCCGGTGGTGATGGTGGCTGGAGGCGTGATCTTCTCGCTGTAGATGCCGAGTTCTTCACAGGATTTTACTTTGCCGCGAACGTAAATTTCGGACGCCGGGTTGTTCCCGACCAGCACCACGGCAAGGCCGGGACGGATGCCGGCGGCGGTCAGGTTCTGCACCTCGGCTGCGGTTTCTTGGCGAATTTCACTGGCGATTTGTTTGCCGTCGAGCAAGATTGCGGGCATGAGGACTCACTTCCAGAATGAAGATGACGAGCCAAGAATTTTAGCAGGTATGGGTCGCCCGGCAGCGGCGGCCAGTTTCGAGCTTCAAGTTTCAAAGTTGATCTGGATTGAGGGGCGTAGAATTGTGGTGCTATGGTTCCTCAAGACTTGCTCGACATGCTGGTGTGTCCGGTGTGCAAGACACCGCTGGTGATGAAAGAGAACGGGATGAGCCTGAAGTGCGGCGACTGCCGGCGGGTCTATCCGGTGAAGGACGATATACCGATCCTGCTGGTGGACGAGGCAGTGACGGATCCGGAATAGCCCGGATAGCGAGTGCAATACTCGACGGATGGTGGGAAATTTGTACACAGGAGGCAGAATGCGCTGGCTTCCGATGCAAAAGCATCCCCGCATCAATGTCCTGCCATTTCCCACAACTAATCTTGCTTGCATGGGTTTAGGAGGAAAACTGCGGAAAATTACCCGCATCGGACCCCTCTCTAAAGTAACGGCGGCTGGATTGCATGCAACTTTGTAAGGAGTCGATGACTCTAAGAGAGAGAACAGGTTGGGGTTAGACGGACATGAGAGAAACCTTCACGATGATGGAACTGACGGGGCTGCGGAACGACCTGATTCAGGGCGGGATGCTGGATTCTCGCGAGGCCGCGGAAGTGCTGCAGGTCTTCCTGATTGGGCGTGGGTTTGGAGTTTCTCCCCAAGCGGCGCGGGATGCGGTGGGCCGTGTGACCCAGGTTAATTGTGCCCTGCCGGCACTGCGAGCAGAACTGGAGAATCTGGCTCTGGTGGCCTAGGAAAGCCGCGGGACACCAAAATTTCGATTTGACGGCCTGAACCCGAACATTGGAACCACAATTTCCTGATCAGACCAGCCAACGCAAGCCGGGCCAACCAGCCTGGCTTGTTTGTTTTGGCGCAGGAATCCTGAACCTCCTCTAAATTCCAACAGACGCCTTATTCGTAGCGCAGGCTCTCCACCGGATCAAGTTCGGCGGCACGACTGGCAGGGAGAGTTCCGAAGACCACGCCCACCAAGGACGACACCGCGATGGCGATGATGGCGGAGAGGCCGGAAATCGGGATCCGGTAGTCGGTGAGGAAGCGAACGGAGTACGGGATGGCAAGGCCGATCACGATGCCTACCATGCCGCCCACCAGAGAAATCAGAATCGCCTCCGCCATAAACTGAAGCCGGATCTCGCGCTTGGTGGCACCAATGGCCTTGCGTACGCCGATCTCGCGAATGCGGGAACTGACCGTGGCCAGCATAATATTCATAATGCCGATGCCGCTCACCAGCAAGACCACCGTAGCCACCAGCAGCAACACCATGGTGAGCGCGGTCGCGGTCTTATCAGCGACCGTAACGAGTTGGGTGAGATTGGATACGTTGTAGAGCGACTCGGCACGGTGCCGGGCAGCGATGACGCGCTGGATCTGCGCCGTGACCGGGACCACCATGGAGGAGTCGGCGACAGAGAAAAAGATTTGCTTCACCGCAGGCGTGTCCGTGAAGTAGCGGGACAGGTTGTAGGGGATCAGCATGGTGTTGTCGGTGACTTCAGACTGACCAAAGGTATCCACCTTCTCTTTAAACGTCCCCACCACGGTGAAAGGCAGCCCGCTGAGCTTGATCACGCGACCGACGGCCTGCTCGGGAGAGCCGTACAGATCTTCTGCCATTTTGATGGTAATGACCCCCACTTTGTTGTGGGCGGACTCATCCTGCCAATCAAAGAACCGTCCCGAGACCACCACCGAACTACGCACCAGGCGGTAATCAGGATATACGCCAAGAATCTGAATATCACGCTCTTTCCCGCCGCCCACGGGGATGCGCTCGGAAAGCTGGACCATGGGAGACGCGGCGACAATGCCGGGCACTTGCAGGCGGACGGCGTTCATATCGTCAATCGTGAGGGGGTCGAGGGCGGAGCTGGAGATGTGCTGGACTCCGCTCTGGTATTCCGCCCAAATCATGTTGGAACCGATCGCCTGGATCTGGTTCAGAACGTACTGGCGCCCGGTCATGCCAATGGTGACCACCAGAATCAGCGAGGCGGTGCCGATGACCATGCCCAGAGCGGTCAGAGCGAAGCGGATCTTGTTGCTCATGAACGTCTCATAGGCAAACGAAAGGACCTCGCCCAGGGCAATGGGGCGGGTGCTGGCGGGAATGAAAGGCATATTCATCAAAGACTTTAGATGCTGTGCCCGGGGCGTTCGCCCCAATCAGTGAGATTGTAGCGCGGATAAGCCAGCGGTATCGCACAGTTCAGGGCGCAAGTCACGGTATTTCGCAGACTCGCAAACCGGAGTTTTCGTACGGGCAGGTCAAACCAGGAACTGGTTTTTCGAGGACGACCCAAGTCACTCCGAAGCGCGAGTGGAGAGCGCGGAAGTCGTCGGCAGTGAAGTCAGCCCAATGGGCCTGGGCGCGGACCTGGTCACGCCAAGTCTCGGCAAGCTTGGGAAACATGGTGACGGCGCCCGAGTCTTTCACAGCGTCAGCGAGGCGGGACCGCTCGGCCAGCGCACGGAAGCCGTGCTGGTCTTCGCCGGGGGCCTGCAGGTAGTGGGGATCAAGGGCAAAGTAGGCGTCGAGCGGCGTATTGTGGCGAACCCACAGGAAGGTCTCGACCCAGGGGTTGCGAGGAGCAAAGCAGGGCAGCTCGAGATGAGGCGACGCGGGATAAAGCTGAAGCTGCGCATAGGACATCCCAGCGCACAAGGGGAGGAACAGAGCCAGCCAGCGCCAGACGTAGCGCTGAAGAACAAATTGGGCGAGCAAGCCTCCGGCAAAAACGAAGAGCAAAACGTAGAGCAGATGGAAGGCTCGCATGGGCTGGAGTTCAGCTAGATTGGCGAAGCGGACGGGGATAGTCATGGCGGCCCCGGCGGCTGTAAATAGCAAACCGAAAACAATGAGCGCCTGGCACATGCGCCGCAGCAAGTCGAGGCCTTGCCTTTTCGCGAGAGCGGCGAACCAAGCCAATAGGAGAAGAGGCGCAAAGATGCCCACCCATTCGTACCACTCCCAGCGGAGAAGGAAGAAATAAGAGCGGCTGTTGAGAACGTCACGGTAGGCATCGGTGACGGGCGGGAACAGGCCCAGGGGAAGGAGTGCAGCATAGCCGGGACTTCGGTCGGGCTGAGTGGATCGCCAATCGATCCAGAGCAGGACCACCACGTAAGCCACGCCGAAGCCCACCATCAAGGGATGGATCAGCGCAGTGAACAGCGCCCACAAGCTGGCGCGTATCCAGCGGCGCTGCACCGCATTCAAGACAATGAAAAGCACCGTGGCGGTTGAGATGGAGCGCGTGGTCAGGTATTGGTCGGCGATGTAAAGAGCGGTGCCCGCAACCGGTATCGTAAGCAAGGCCGCCACCAGAGAGGCGCCGCCCCAGGGCGCCAGCGAATCCCGGAACACCAGGCGCCCAATTTTCCAGCAGCCCAACAGCAGCAGAAAAGTACATAGAAACTGCCACAGCAGGAGCGCCCAGTCCAGCGGCAGATGGGTGAGGCGGATCGACCAAGCGATCAGGTTGGGAAAGAGCGTCAGGTGCGCGTGCGACGCAAAGAAGACGTTATTCTGTGGGTACAGCGCGGGATTCAGTTGCTGCTTAATACCAGGGGTGTAGATTTCGCTGTCTTCGACATAGGGGTGGTAGCCGTGCACCACGATGGATGCGACCGTGAGAGCAGCCAGGAGAGCGAGAGTGCGAAGGCTGGGAGTCGTGAGTCGCGGGTGGGAGGACGAAGGAGCGGCCACTCGTCGTCAGTCTCCAGCTCTGGAACCAGGGGCATAGTAGGTGCTGAGACCGGGCTCGAGCTTGCGTCCCTGGCCGCTGAAGATGCGGAAATTACCAATCCCAATCTTCTGCAAGGCGAACTGCACGGTCGTGACCAGCACGCCCAATCCGTACTTTACGCTGCGTGCAAAATTGATAGACGAAGCTTCATCGAAATATTTTGTGGGGCAGGACACTTCGCCGATGCGGAACCCGAAGTACACGCACTGGGCGAGCATCTGATTGTCGAACACAAAGTCGTCAGAGTTTTCGAGTAGCGGCAGGTCGATCAGCACTTTGCTGCTGAAGGCTCGGTAGCCGGTGTGGTACTCCGACAGCTTGACCCGTAGAAACAGGTTCTCAAAAGCCGTCAGGAAGCGGTTGGAAATATATTTGTAGAGAGGCATGCCACCCCGCAGCGCGGTGCCGCCGATGATGCGGGAACCGAGCACCACGTCGTACACGCCATACGCCACCATGCTCGCCATCGCGGTCACCAGCAAGGGCGTGTATTGATAGTCGGGGTGCAGCATGATGACCACATCGGCGCCCGCAGCCAGGGCCTCCCGATAACAGGTTTGCTGGTTGCGCCCGTAGCCGTAATTAGCGTCGTGCACGTAGTACTGCAGGCCCAACCGGTGTGCGGTCTCCACGGTGCGGTCGGAGCTATGGTCATCCACCAGGATGACTGTATCCACCAGTTCGGGGAGCTCCCGCACCGTGACTTCCAGGGTCTTCTCCGCGTTGTAAGCCGGCAACACCACGGCGATGCGCTTGCTATTGATCATGCATTTGGTTACAGGGCAACCCAGCCCAGCAGGAAAGTTCTGAGCTAGAACTCGATGTTTCCAATGATACGCGATGAGTGGAAGCTGGCACAGACCTGGCGTGGAGGCAATGGCTTTCTGAGTGCTATCGAACTTTTGGACTAAAACCAAGGCGCCGCGGATTGGGGCCTTTTTCTTATTGCCTTTTCCGTCGAGTGCCCAACCGATGCGATGCGTATTAAACTTGAAGGTTCGGTTCCTTCAGGTAGCGGAGATCGTCCCTTATGAGCACAGCCACCCGCAGCAATCCTCTTTCGTTCCTCACCGATGAACTCAACCAACTGAAGGCCAAGGGCACGCACTTCAAGCTGCGCGTGTTGGAAGACGAGCAAGCCGCGGTCTGCACTTTCGACGGCAAGAGGGTCATCAACCTTGCGTCCAACAATTACCTGGGGTTGACCACCCATCCCAAGCTGCGGGAGGCCGCGCTGGAGGCAACGCGGAAGTATGGAGTGGGCTCGGGAGCGGTGCGAACCATCGCCGGTACCATGAAGATCCACATGGAGTTGGAAGAGAGAATTGCGCGCTTCAAGAACGTGGAAGCGTGCGTCGTATTTCAGTCGGGATTCACGGCCAATGCCGGGACCGTGTCTGCCATCCTGGGCAAAGAAGACTACATCATCACCGACCAACTGAACCATGCATCGATCATTGATGGCTGCCGACTCTCCCGCGCGAAGATTCTGGTTTTCCGCCACAAGGACGTGGCCCATGCGGAAGAGCAACTCGCCAGCGTCCAGGACCAGGCCGGGAAGAAGCTGCTCATCACCGACGGTGTATTTTCGATGGACGGCGATATCGGCCCGCTGCCGGCCTTGTGCGACCTGGCCGAGAAGTACGGAGCCATCATGATGGTGGACGATGCGCATTCGTCCGGGGTGTTGGGGCGGAATGGGCGCGGCACCGTGGATCACTTCGGGATGCACGGTCGGGTGGACATTCAGGTCGGCACGCTGTCGAAGGCGATTGGAGCGCTGGGCGGGTATGTATGCGGGACGCGCGACTTTATTGACTTTCTCTACCATCGCGCCCGCCCGTTCTTGTTTTCGACCTCACATCCACCGTCCGTGGCAGCCTCCTGCATTGCGGCGTTCGACGTTTTGGAGCAGGAACCGGAGCGGATGGAGAA
Source organism: Acidobacteriaceae bacterium (assembly GCA_025360645.1). Classification (GTDB taxonomy): domain Bacteria; phylum Acidobacteriota; class Terriglobia; order Terriglobales; family Acidobacteriaceae; genus JANYBT01. The sequence goes on from JANYBT010000091.1 coordinate 33,101, forward strand.
GCTGTGGGAAAATACCCGCTTCTGGAAAAAAGAACTGGGGTTGCTGGGATTCGATATTGGCGGCAAGACCACTCCGGCCAGCGAGACGCCGATCACCCCCATCATCATTGGCGACGGCAAGCTGACCATGGACTTCTCGCAGGAGCTGTTCAATGCCGGCGTGCTCGGTACGGGCATTGCGTTCCCGACCGTGCCGGAGGGCAAGGCGCGCATCCGGACCATCATGACCGCGACCCACACCCAGGACGAGTTGGAGCAGGCACTGAGCGTGTTGAAGAGAGTGGGCAAGAAGATGAGAATCCTGGAGGACTAGAGCCGGCAGGATTCAGGGCCGCGCAGATGAGCCCACGCGAGCTTTGGCGGCCGCCTGGACAAACTTGGGGGCGGGGAAACTCAACCACTTCGAAGGCGGCTAGTCCGCGGCGGTACGGCGGAGTTGGTGCACTTCAGAGACCACCGTCAAGTCGGGCGGCCCAACCAACCCTGCATGGGCGCGCGGTTGACCCGCTTCGGCGCGGATGAAACTTCGGGCGCGATCCAGGCTCTCCCACTCAAACAACACGGTAATGTCGCTTGCGTCGTCGGCATTGCGGAAGATGCGATGGCTAAGCTCGCCGCCATGTTGCCGCGCTTGGAAGTTGGAGTCGAAGGCCGTCTTCCAGGTGGGGAAGTCGGCGACTCTGTGTCGAACCAGAATGTGGGGCATGGTTTTCTCTCCTCCTCAAAGTTGCCTGAACCAGGGAGGAAATTGCAAGGGCATCGGGCACCAAAGTTTGGTCGCCATCCCCGTGCAGCCAATTCGGCTATTTCATTGACTTGTCTGCTTGCAGACTAATAAGATTTTGCCTGTGATCGGTCAAACCATTTCGCGCTACCGTGTAATCGAGATGCTGGGCGGTGGCGGAATGGGAGTTGTCTATAAGGCGGAAGACACCAATCTGGGACGCGCAGTGGCTCTAAAGTTCCTGCCCGATGATGTCGCCCGCGACCCTCAAGCCCTGGAACGCTTTCGGCGGGAGGCTCGAGCCGCCTCCGCCCTGAATCACCCAGGCATCTGCACCATCTACGACTTCGGTGAGGAAAAGGGCCAGGCCTACCTCGTGATGGAGTGTCTGGAGGGTGTGACTCTGAAGCAGATGATCACGAACCGGCCAATGGAGATAGAGACCGTGGTGGCGCTTGCAATTGAGATTGCAGACGCTCTGGACGCGGCCCACTCCCACGGCATTGTTCACCGCGACATCAAGCCCGCCAACATCTTCGTGACCAAACGCGGGCACGCGAAGATTTTAGACTTCGGATTGGCCAAGATGACCGCGAGTGGAAGTTCGTCGTCAGAGGCGACCCTCACCGGCAGTCCCAATTTGACGAGTCCAGGCACTGCGATGGGTACGATCTCGTACATGTCTCCCGAGCAGGCGCGGGCGAAAGAGCTGGATGCGCGCACCGACCTGTTCTCGTTCGGGGCCGTTCTCTACGAGATGGCGACTGGCCAGTTGCCCTTCCCGGGAGAAAGCACGGCGACGATTTTTGATGCCATCTTGAACCGGGAGCCGGTCGCCCCGGTTCGTTTGAATCCCAGCCTCCCGCTCAAGCTGGAAGACATCATCCATCGCGCCCTGGAGAAAGATCGGGAACTCCGCTACCAGCACGCGTCCGACATGCGGGCGGAACTGCAGCGTCTAAAGCGGGATTCAGGTTCCGTGCGGGTGTCGGGGGCGACGGCTTCGCAGTTTGTAGCGAGCGGATCGCAACCCTCTGCTGCTTCGCCGGTCGCCACTTCGGGTCCGTCGGCGCTGGTCGGCGCAGCTCAGACCCCACCCGCCAACGGCAAGTCCCGGTGGAAGGTCGCGGTTCCAGCGGCGGTCGCCGTTGCGGCAGCTCTAGTCGCGGCGGGACTGTATTTTCGACCGCATCGCGCCAACCCGGGCGCGAATCGGGAACCGATTGTGCTAACCGACTTTGCCAACTCCACTGGTGAAGCGGCGTTTGATAACACTCTGAAGCAGGCGTTGAGCATTCAAATGGAACAGTCGTCCTTCCTGAGCGTCCTGTCGGAACAGAAGGTGCGGGACACGCTGAAACAGATGAACCACGACCCCGACGAGCCCCTCACCCAGAAGGTCGCGCAGGAGGTCTGCCAGCGCACAGCATCCAAAGCTCTGCTGACTGGCTCGATCGCGAGCGTAGGCAGTCACTATCTGGTCGGGCTCAAAGCGCTGAACTGCGGCACTGGAGATTTGCTGGGGAGCGCAGCCACCGAAGCGGACAGCCGCGACAAAGTCTTGAAAGCCCTGAGTACCGCTGGCGACCAAATGCTGACCAAGCTGGGCGAGTCGCTGCCGTCAGTCGCGCAGGCCAAGTACGACAATCCCATCGTGCCCTCCGGCGAGCAGGGGAATGCCGCCGTCCATGCTGCCGTCCCCCCCGCTGCCCCGACACCCCCGGTCGTGAGCGTGACCATCCCCGCGGAAACCGTGTTGGCCATTCGACTGGGACAGGCTCTGGGCTCGAAAATCAGCACCACCGGCGACATCTTCTCCGCAACGCTGTCCGAGCCCGTGTCGGTGGATGGGAAGGTGGTCATTCCTGCCGGTGCCGCTGCCTCTGGAGCGGTGACAGACGCCAAAGCGGCTGGACGATTCAAAGGTGGCGCTCTTCTCGCGCTTTCTCTGAAGACTTTGGTCGTAAATGGGCGCACCTATCGCATCGAGACGAAGCCGGTAAACCCGGCCTTGAGAGACAAAGGGAGAGGATCGGCGACGCCAGCCAGTGGCAGCTCGGGAGGCGGAATCCTCGGAGTCTTTGGCAAGCGCGATATCTCGCTGGCGGCGGGGTCTGCGGTGAACTTCCAACTAGAGCACGCTCTACTACTGAGCCCAGCACAGTAACCCAACTGCTGCTATTTGGTGCGGGAGGAACCAGAGGCCGTCCAGGACCTAAACAATTTGGAATTCAGCTTTCCGGTCATCGCGTGGCGTCGCCTATACCGAAACCGCCTGGTAGTCCTCGTACGCGCCCTTGAAGTCCGTGATCCGGTGGTCGCCTTCGAAATGCCAGATGCGAGTGGCAACTTCGTCAATCAAGTCGTGGTCGTGGCTCACCAGGAACACTGTGCCCGGGTAGCGCTGTAGTGCAATGTTGAGCGCATTGATTGATTCCAAATCGAGATGGTTGGTCGGTTCGTCCAGCACCAGGACGTTCGGCTTCAGCAGCATGAGCTTGCAAAAAAGCAGGCGCGCCGCTTCGCCGCCGGAAAGAATCTCGGTGCGCTTATTGCCGTCTTCCCGAGGAAACAACATCTGTCCTAGCAGGCCGCGGATTTCTTCGTGTGAAGCCGACAGGTCCCACTGATGGAGCCAGTCGAACGCTGTAGTGCCGGATTCGATCGACGCTTTGTGATCCTGGGCAAAGTATCCGACGGATGCTTCGTGCCCCCAAATGACCTTCCCGCCAGTAACAAACGCCCCGTCATAGCCGCTGGTCCTGCGCAACTCCGCTTCCGGAATAGTTGGAGAGTTTGCCAGCAATGCGTTGACCAAGGTGGTCTTGCCCGCGCCGTTTCGTCCCATCAGCGCGATCTTTTCGCCGCGCGTGACCCCTGCGGTAAAGCTGCGGATGACCTCGGTGTCGCCGTACGATTTGCTGAGGCCTTCCAGTTCCAGAATATGTTTTCCCGAGGCACGCTTCTGATCGAACTTTAGGAAGGGGCGTTGGATGTTGGAGCGAGCCAATTCCGTCACCTGCAGCCGCTCGACTTCCTTGCGCCGCGACTGCACCTGACTGGACCGGGTGCCGGCGGAGAAACGCGCAATGAATTCCGTCAACTGGGAAATCTTCTTTTCCCGCTGTGCGTTCTGCGACTCAATCTGCGAGCGGATTTGCGTCTTAGCCACCACCATGTCGTCATAGGTGCCGGTGTAGGTGATGATGGTTTCGTAATCAATGTCGGCAATGTGGGTGCAAATGCTGTTCAGGAAATGGCGATCGTGGGAAATGACGATGAGCGAACCGTCATACTGGTTCAGAAACCCTTGCAGCCAGTGGATTGAATCCAAGTCCAGATGGTTCGTGGGTTCGTCGAGCAGCAAGGCCTGCGGGTGTCCAAACAACGCCTGCGCCAGCAGCACCCGGACTTTCTGTCCGCCTTGCAACTCGCCCATCCGACGTTCGTGGCTGGCGTCAGAAATATCCAGCCCCTGCAATAGCAGCGCCGCATCAGTTTCGGCGGTGTAGCCGTCCTCTTCGCCAACAATGCCTTCCAGTTCGCCCAGCTTCATGCCGTCTTCGTCAGTAAACTCTGGTTTGGCAAAGATGCGGTCGCGCTCTTCCATGGCCTTCCACAGCCGCTTGTTGCCCATAATGACGGTGTCAATCACACGAAAGGCGTCGAAGGCGAACTGGTCTTGGCTGAGGGCGCCGAGCTTCCGAGGGCGCACCACGGTTCCTTTTTGCGGATCAAGTTCACCGGTCAGAAGCTTCATGAACGTCGACTTGCCGGCGCCATTAGGCCCGGTCAGGCCATAGCGCTTCCCCAGCGTGAACGCCGTGGACACATCGTCGAACAGAATTTTCGCGCCGTAGCGCATGGATACATTGCTGACTGAAATCATGGCCTTCTAGGGTCTTGCAGGGAAAATAGCTTTGTGGCGGGTAGCAACAAAAGCTCTTACAGAATATCATGCCGAGAGCCGCTTCCGCTCAATCTGCGACGGTTTCGGCGCACACTTAGTCCAAGAACTCGGGGATCCGCATTCTTCATGAACAACCCTGCATCTTCGCCTGTTGATCTTCAAGCCGCAGCCAAGCAAACTATGATGGCAAACGGCTTCGAGCCGGAATTCTCCCCGGCAGTACAGCAGCAACTGGGGCAGTTGAAGGCCCACCCGCCCGAGGTTGCTCCTGCGCCCGGTATTCGCGATCTGCGAGACCAGATGTGGTCTTCCATCGACAACGACACATCTCGCGACCTGGACCAGATTGAAGTCGCTGAGAAGCTGCCCGACGGTACCACGCAAGTTCTGGTGGCCATTGCCGATGTGGACACATTTGTGCCCAAGGGCTCGGCCATTGATGACCACGCTGCCAAGCAGACCACCACCGTCTATACCGGTGTCCGCAACTTTGCCATGTTGCCCGAGGAACTTTCCACTGGCACGACATCGCTGATGGAAAATGTAGACCGGCTCAGCCTGGTGATTGAATTCGTCGTCACCAGCGATGGCCGCGTGAAGTCCAGCGATGTGTACCGGGCCGTCGTTTGCAACAAGGCCCAGCTTACTTACAACGCGGTGGGCGCTTGGCTGGAAAATACCGCCGCGGCGCCGCCCAAAGTCGCGGCTTCGCCCGATCTGCAAGCGCAGTTGCGACTGCAAGATGAGGTCGCACAGGCGCTCAAAGGCGAACGCTACCGCCACGGTGCGCTCAATATTGAGACCATCGAAACTACTCCCGTGCTCCTGAATCAGCAGGTGGTGGGCATCGCGAACCAGCGCAAGAACCGGGCCACCGACTTGATTGAAGACTTCATGATCGCGGCCAACGAAGTGGTCGCCCGCAAGCTCCTGGATGTGTCTTCCATCCGGCGCATCGTGAAAACGCCCGAACGTTGGGACCGCATCGTGGCCCTCGCTGCCCAACTCGGCGAGCAACTGCCCCCGGTAGCCGACTCCAAAGCGTTGAATGAATTCCTCACCAAGCGCCAAGCAACCGACCCGGACCACTTTGCCGATCTGTCCCTGGCCGTCATCAAACTCATGGGGCCGGGGGAATACGTCCTGGAGCGGCCCGGCGATCCCGAGCAGGGACACTTCGGGCTGGCGGTGCAGGACTACACTCACTCCACCGCACCCAACCGTCGCTTCGCAGACTTGGCCACGCAGCGCATCTTGAAAGCCAAGATCGCGAACCAGCCCGCGCCCTATTCCGACGACGAGCTGGCCGCGATCGCTCAAAATTGCACCGCCAAGGGAGATGCCGAACGCAAGGTAGAACGGGAGATGACCAAGCGCATCGCAGCCGTCGCCATGAGCCATCGGATCGGCGAGGTATTCGATGCCATTGTCACCGGCGTGACCCCAAAAGGAACCTTCGTGCGCGTACTGCAGCCGCATGTCGAAGGGTTGCTCGCTCAAGGACAGCAGGGTGTCGACGTGGGCGACAAGCTGCGGGTGAAGTTGACCAGCACGAACGTGCAACGCGGTTACATCGATTTCTCGCGCGCATGAGTCGCTCGCGGGATAACGCGGCACAGGTGCTTAGCCCTGCTTGGCTTCCAATTCGTGCCAGCGAGCATAGAGGACATCAAGGGCTTGCTGGGCTTTGTCCAGGTCGGCATGGGCTGCCATCAGTCGCGACGCATCGCTGGCGATTTCTGAATCTTCCGCAGCGGCGCGTTTCGCTTGCACTATCTGTTCTGCCTGTGCGATGCGTTGCTCGATAGTTGAGAACTCGCGCGCCTCCAGGTACGAAAGCTTCTTCTTCTCCTGAGCCGCGGCGCTGCGCGTGTTCTGGACCGCGTCTTCGCGGTCATTGGCGCGTGTCAACTGCTTGCGCTCGACCTGCCACGCCTCCCACTGGGAATAGTCGGCGAAGGTCGCGACGGCACCTTCACCGTCCAGTCCAAGCACGGTGGTGGAAACGCGGTCCAGCATGTAGCGGTCGTGCGTCACCAGAACCAGAGCACCGGAATACTCCAGCAGGCTCTCCTCCAGAATCTCCAACGTCGGGATATCCAGATCGTTCGTCGGCTCGTCGAGCAGCAGCACATCGGCCGGTTGGAGCATGAGCTGCGCAATCAGGATGCGGGCGCGCTCTCCACCCGAGAGGCGGCTCACCGGCTGATTGAGTTGCTCGCTGGTAAATAGAAACCGCGCTGCCCACGCCGCTACGTGTATCACCCGGTCTTGATAGACAACCGAATCGCTGTCGGGGGCCAGGGCGCGCCGCAACGTGCCTTCTTCATCCAGCACACGAGTTTGGTCAAAGTACACAATGCGCAGTAGATCGGCTCGGCGTAGTTCACCTGCGGAAGGCTCGTTCTCACCGCGGAACAAACGGAGCAGCGTGGTCTTGCCGCTGCCGTTTGGACCCACCAGTCCGACCCGCATCCCGGCGGTAATCACAAAGTTCAGCCCATCGAAGAGCCGGCGGCCGCCGACTTCATAAGCCACGTCGTTGAGTTCGATCAGGCGCTTGGTCTTGCGATCGGTCGCGGAAAAATCAATGTTCGCGCTCCCGCCACGAGTGCGCGAGTTGAGATCGGCCAGTTCCCCCATCAGTTCGTTCGCCTTGCCGATGCGCGCCTTTGACTTCCGAGTGCGCGCCTTGGCTCCCCGGCGCAGCCACTCGATTTCATTGTGCACGCGGTTCTCCAGCGCCTCCTGGTGCTTGGCCTGAGCGTGCAGGAATTCTTCCTTCTTGATTAGAAAAGCGCTGTAATTCCCAGCCACTCGCAGAACGCCGTTAGGGTACGCACGACTCAGTTCGGCAGTCTCTGTGCCAACATTCTCCAGAAAATAGCGATCATGGCTGACCACAACACACGCAAAGGGCGCGGCCCGCAGCAGATCCTCCAGCCACTCGATTCCGGCCAAATCCAGATGATTGGTCGGCTCATCCAAGAGCACAACTTCGGGCGCTTGCACCAGCGCTTCGACGATGGCCAAACGCTTCTGCCATCCACCCGAAAGCTCGCGGGCATTGGCATCGAAATCCTCGAAACCGGCGCGCCCCAGCGTCTCCCCCAGTCGCGTGCCTCGCTCCGACTCGGGCACCCCGCTGCGGACCATCGCGCTCTCCACCACCGAGCGCACCGTGTCCTCAGCTCCGAACGTGGAGTCCTGTTCCACGTAGCTCAGCCGGATCCGCTTTCGAACGGCCACGTTCCCGCTGTCAGGTTCTACCGTCCCCGCCAATATTCGAAGCAGCGTGGACTTGCCCGAGCCATTGGCGCCGATCAACCCGATCCGGTCGCCTTGGGACACGGTGAATGAGATGTTTCGAAAAAGCGGAACTGCTCCGAAACTCTTGGAGAGGTCTTGTGCGTTGACGATAGGCGGCAATGAGTAACAATCTCCGGAGCGGTGTGGATGCTTTGATTATAGAGTGTCGCGAGCGCCGGTCTGTTCCGATATACTCAAGGCACGTCTCCGGGAACCACCTTTTTTGTGAGGTTTTGGTTTTTCGACGGGAAGACGAGGACATTGCGATGATGACGCGCTCCTGCGTGCTGGGCTCGATCCTATTGTGTACTTCCGCCCTATCCTTTGCTCAGTTCGACCAAGTAGGGAAGGCGCTCGGAATGGACAACAAGAGTCCGTTGAGCGATTCCAAGGTAGCTTCCGGGCTGAAGGAAGCGCTCCAGACCGGTGCGAAAAGGGCCGTCAGAGTCACGGGGACGACGGACGGGTTTTTCGGTAACCAAGCCATCAAAATTCTCTTGCCCAAGAATCTCCGCCCTTTGGCGACGGGCCTCGGAGCGATGGGGTTTCAACCAAAAATCGACGCGTTTGTCCTCAGCATGAACCGTGCGGCGGAAGCGGCTGCCCCCTCGGCAGAGAAGATTTTTGGTGATGCGATTCTGGCCATGAGCTTCGATGACGCGCGAAAAATTCTTTCGGGAGGCGACACGGCGGCAACGGACTATTTCAAAGCCAAGACCACCTCTGAACTGACCGCTGCGTTTCGCCCTTTCGTGGAGAAAACCATGGCAGAGAACGGCGTGACCCAGCAATACGAAGCGCTGACCGGCGAATTGAAATCCATCCCTTTTGCAAAGAGCGAGACTCTGGACATCAACAAGTATGTGGTGGGCAAAGCTCTCGATGGACTTTTCTACATGTTGGCTCAGGAAGAAAAGAACATTCGCAAGAATCCCGCGGCTCGTACCACGGATTTGCTAAAAGAGGTCTTCGGGAAGGCGCACTCCTGATTCACGCTAGAGCCGCGGACCAATGGCTCAAAGTTTCAAGTAAAGTTCCAAGTGTTGATGAGCGGCCAACCCGAGGCGGACCCCCCGCTGGGTTGGCGAAATCACTAGGATTTGCTGGTTGGGGACGCTATACTCTATCAGCACTCCAAATCATCCCCCACGCTAGCCAGAACAAATGGGTACGGGCACTCTCAATCGCGTTCCGGGCACTTCGGCGGCTCCGGCCATCGGCCAACGCCGGACCGTAGTGCTGCTCGCAGGATTTGTTCTACTGGGCCTCGCCATCGCCCTCGTAGCGGGCTACTTCGCCGGCTCGTCCGATTCCGGGTTGCTGATCGCGGCGGTGGGGATTCTGCTGGCCCCTCCACTCATTACCCTGGTCGTAATGGCGGGTGCCGATTTGATGCCCATGGCGCGGGTCCTCTCTGCCAACTGGACCTGGTGGCATCCCCTGTGGTTGCTCACTTTCGCCAGCATGTTGGTGTTTCGTATCCGCGAGGGAAGCGCGGCCACCGCCAATCCTCTGGATGCAAACGCCTTGATGCGCATTGCCTGCGAGGGCTTTGTCGCGTTTTCGCTGATCGTGCGGCTCGTCCTGCGGAAGCCTTTTTGGCTGGGTTCATTGTTCCGCGGATTGGTCGGCGCATTGGGCCTCTATTGCGTGGCCAGCATCATTTCGACCGCATGGTCGGTGAACCCGCCGTGGACGGCATACAAATCCTTTGAGTTCCTCGTCGACGTCAGCTTGCTTGCCTCGATCGTGGCCAGCGCCGAGTCGTGGCTCGATTTCAAGAAACTTTTTGATTGGACCGTCACTTTCTACGGCGCGGCGCTGGTGGTGGTATGGATCAATGTTCCGATTTTCCCCACCGATGCCTGGGATGGCGGCCGGCTTACCGGTGTAATTCCGGTCGAAGCGTCCAATGCGGTGGGAGCCGAGGGAGCGGTGCTGGCGCTCGTGGCCCTGTGCCGTCTAATCCCGATGTTTGGCCGAGCCAAGAACCGTGCCTGGTATTTGTTCTTGTTCCTGTTTGGGTTGACCTCGATGGTCCTTTCCCAGACCCGCAATGCCGAGGCTGCGTTTGTCATCGGAGTGCTTCTGATCGCGGCCTTTTCCCCGCCCATGCGGAAACTGGTGCTCAGGGTCACCGCGGTGGTTGCGCCCATCATCGCGGTGAGTGTTTACTTCAACCAATGGATGTGGCACAAAGCCACCGAGGTGGCCATCAGTTTCTTCGCTCGCGAGCAATCCACCGATGCGGTCGAGTCGCTGAGCGGACGCTTGGGGTGGTGGACCTACGGCTTGCACTTGCTGTCGCAGCACCCATTCACTGGCATCGGCGCCTACGGCGGCCGCTTCGCTGTGCTGGACAAGTTGGGCGTGGGCTCCGCCGCCATGATGCACAGCGACTGGATCGAAGTCGTCATTGGCACCAGCTTTTGGGGTTTGATACCATTCACCGCGGCATTGCTGGGCGCGTGGTGGTACTTGATTCGCTGTGTCCGTGGCAGCAAATTTACCGAAGAACAGCGCCAACTAGCCCTGGAGATGATCGCTCTCCTGGCTATGCTGACCCTGCACTCGTTCTTCAATGACGAAATGAGCTGGCATGCACCGCTGCTTTATTTTTCGATTGTGGCCTATGCAGAGTTCGCTCGCCGTCGCAACAAATACGATCCTGATTCCATGATGGGCAGTAACCGCTACCTCTGATGAAATTCTGATGAAATTACCCCTTGGCCGGTAGTCTGCGGTTGCGGAGGTCGCGCAGCAGATTACTTCGCAGCAGCCACAAGCCGCCGGCCACCCCTCCCGCCCAGGTGACCGAGATCAGTCCCAGCGCGAGAAAGTCAGCCTTGCGGCTTCCGTCCACCGGGACCACGCGTGCCACCTCGCGGCTGAGCATGAAAGCAAGCGCCGCCGTTAGCAAGACCCTCGCAAACTCGCTCCACGGGAAACCTCGCAGCGGAACTAGTCTCTTCCGTCCGAGCAGGATCGCCAGCGCGAATGCGTTGGCGGCAATCCCGATGTCCGAGGCCGCTGCGAGTCCGGCAACAGAAAATTGGTGAAACAACGCGGAGTACACGGCCAGCGAAGCCGCGGTAATCATCGTGACCGCAACCATGGGGGTGAGCGTGTCTCCGGCGGAATAAAACGCGCGTGCGTAGATCGCCTGCGCTGACCAGAACGCCAGCGAAATGGAAAACAGAAAGAAGTAATTTGCCGTTTCGCGGGAGTCGGAGAACAAAAAGTGCCCGCGTCGGTACACCAGGTCAATCAGCGGCAGTGATGCCGCCATCATCCACGCTGCAGCCAGCAGCGACACGGCCGTGACCCGATAGACGGATTCATTCACCGTGGCTGCGAATTCCTGCATGCGCTTCTCTCCGAACAAGCGTGCGAAGAAAGGCATGGATGCCTGCCCGGTCGCCAGTCCGAGCACGCCAATCGGCACCATCAGCAGGCGCTTCGCATAGTTGAGCCGAGCGATATCGCCGACGCTTCCCGAGGCAAAATAGCGCAGAATCCAGTCATCGGCGCTGACCAGCGAGACCCCCAACATCAACGGCAGCGACAGCCCGACCCACTCGCGGAACCCCGGATTCTTAATGTCGAACGAAATTCGGTAGGCGGGACCCACCCGCCTGGCGGCTATCGCGTTAATCAGGAGTGGGCCGAGGAAAGCGCCCGCCACCGAACCATAGGCCAGCGACGATATCCCCCAGTGTCTGGCCCCCAGCAACCCTCCTCCGATCACGCATACATTCATCAGCAGCGGTCCGATCGCCGGAAACAAGAACATGCGATGGGAAAGCAATACGGCCGCGAAAATTCCGCCCACGTAGAAAAAGATTTGCGCGGGGAGCAGGATCCGGGTCAGATGCGCGCACAGCTCCACTTGCTGCGGCGTAAATCCGCCAAACATCCAACCCACAAACTGCGGGGTAAACACTTCGGCAAGCGCGGTGCCGACTACCAGCACCGTGGTCATCACGGTCAAGATGACGGAGTACGTCTTGGCCGCCTCCTCTTCCCGCTTCTCCGCCAGAAAGCGCGTGTAGATGGTAATGAATGTGATCGACGTGGCCCCGCCGGCGACAATGTAATTCAACCAGTCGGGCAAGGTGAAGGCAGCGACATACGCATCAGTCTGGGCACCCGCCCCAAAGGCATACGCAATGTACGCTTCGCGCCCATAGGCGAGGATGCGCGATGCCATCACCGCAGACATCAGCAGCAAAGTTGCCGAATACGCGCTGTGCTGGTGCGAGGGCCGTAACAGGCGCAACCCCCGCTCCCGGATGCTCAGGGGCGCGGCGCCAGAAGGATTCGACTTGCTCAGCATCCTGGCAGCGATTCTACATGACCGCCGTTTGACCTGCTTCCCGCCTCATGCTATAAAGGCTAGCTTCGCGGTCGAGGTGTGTTTGCCTGCACTTGCGGCACTCCCCGGCCCCAGGCTTTTCCGACGCGGCCAAACTCAGCACACCTGTTTCGTCTTGCGGTGGAAGCGTGTTCGGAACACTCCGGCCCGCGATATCTCCCGGCTCTGAACCACCGGGCGGCTTTACGCGGGACGGGAATTCTTTGTGATTTCTGAGTAAGCTATCCATAATTTTGGAGGACTTTTCATGCGCACCTGGCTCGCCCAACTTGCGTCCACAGTCGGCCGAATTGCGAAGCATTCCGCGGCCCTCGCAACTCTGCTCACATTGACTGCCGCGACGGCTTTCGCCCAACCGCCCGAAGAAATACCCGGCGGCGAAGCCTCGCTCAAGCTGCCCGACCTTTCCAGCGTCACCTTTCTCAACGGCATTGACGGCCATCGCCTGCTCCTCATGGGCATCGCGTTCTGCGTCGCAGGCCTACTCTTCGGCCTGGTCATCTACACCCGGCTGAAGAACCTGCCGGTGCATGAGTCCATGCGCGAGATCTCGGAACTCATCTACGAGACTTGCAAGACCTATCTGATCACCCAGGGCAAGTTCATCCTGCTGCTGGAGGTCTTCATCGGCGCCATCATCGTCCTGTATTTCGGTTTCCTACAGCACTTTGAGGCGCAGCGCGTCGTCATCATCCTTCTGTTCAGCCTGGTGGGCATCGCCGGCAGCTACGGCGTGGCTTGGTTTGGTATTCGCGTCAATACCTTCGCCAACTCCCGCACCGCTTTCGCTTCCCTGCAGGGGAAGCCCTATCCCGTCTATCAAATCCCGCTCGAATCCGGCATGAGCATCGGCATGATGCTGATCAGCGTCGAGTTACTGATCATGCTGTTCATTCTCTTGTTCATTCCGCGGGACTATGCGGGCCCCTGCTTCATCGGGTTCGCCATCGGTGAGTCTCTGGGCGCCGCAGCTTTGCGTATCGCTGGCGGCATCTTCACCAAGATCGCCGACATCGGCTCCGACTTGATGAAAATCGTCTTCAAAATCAAAGAAGACGATGCTCGCAACCCCGGCGTCATTGCCGACTGCACCGGCGACAACGCCGGCGACTCAGTTGGCCCCTCCGCCGACGGTTTCGAAACCTACGGCGTCACCGGTGTCGCTCTCATCACCTTCATTTTGCTCGCCGTAAAGGACCCCACCATCCAGGTACAGCTCCTGGTGTGGATCTTCGTCATGCGCGTCATGATGCTGGTGGCCAGCGCCGCCTCGTATTTCATCAACGCAGCCATCGCCAAGGCCAAGTACGCCAACGCCGACAAGATGAACTTTGAATCACCCCTGACCTCGCTGGTCTGGATCACTTCCTTGGTCTCGATCGCGCTGACTTACGCCGTTTCGTCCATCATCATTCCCAGCCTGAACGGTGACACTACCCAGTGGTGGAAGCTCGCCACCATCATCTCTTGCGGCACTCTGGCCGGTGCGGTCATCCCCGAACTGGTCAAAGTGTTCACCTCCACCGATTCGCGGCACGTCCGGGAAATTGTGAATGCGGCCCGCGAAGGCGGTGCCTCCCTCGGCATTCTCTCCGGCTTCGTGGCCGGCAACTTCTCCGCCTACTGGCTGGGTCTCTCCATCATGGGACTGATGTCCGTCGCCTACTACTTCAGCGGCATGGGCCTGAGCGCCATGATGCAGGCGGAAGCCGTCTTTGCTTTCGGTCTGGTCGCCTTCGGCTTCCTCGGCATGGGCCCGGTGACCATTGCCGTCGATTCCTACGGCCCGGTCACCGACAATGCTCAGTCGGTGTATGAACTTTCACTGATCGAACAGGTCCCCAACATCAAAGGCGACCTGAAAAAGAACTTCAACATGGACGCCAACTTTGAACGCGCCAAAGACCTGCTGGAAGAGAACGACGGCGCAGGCAACACTTTCAAAGCCACGGCGAAACCCGTACTGATCGGGACCGCCGTCGTCGGCGCCACCACCATGATCTTTTCCATCATCATGGCCCTAACCAACGGCCTCACCGCCAACGTCAACAAGCTCTCGCTGCTGCACGCACCCTTCGTCCTCGGACTCATCACCGGCGGCGCCATGATCTACTGGTTCACCGGCGCTTCCACCCAGGCCGTCACTACCGGCGCCTACCGGGCAGTCGAATTCATCAAGGCCAACATCAAGCTGGAGGGAGTCGAGAAGGCTTCCGTGAGCGACAGCAAAAAGGTGGTCGAGATCTGTACCAAGTACGCGCAGAAGGGCATGTTGAACATCTTCCTGGCGGTGTTCTTCGGAACCCTGGCCTTCGCCTTCGCGGAGCCGTTCTTCTTTATCGGCTACCTGATCTCGATCGCCATCTTCGGCTTGTATCAGGCCATCTTCATGGCTGACGCGGGTGGCGCTTGGGACAATGCCAAGAAGGTCGTCGAAGTCGAACTCAAGCAGAAGGGCACGCCTCTGCACGACGCCACCGTCATTTGCGACACCGTCGGCGACCCCTTCAAAGATACTTCCTCGGTGGCCCTGAATCCGGTCATCAAATTTACCACCTTGTTCGGATTGCTGGCCGTCGAACTGGCTGTCTCCCTCACCCGCACCCAGGGCGCAGGGTTGACGCACATTCTCTCGCTGGGTTTCTTTCTGGTCTCAGCCTTCTTCGTGCACCGGTCGTTTTACGGAATGCGGATCATCGCCGAACCCGCAGGGAAATAGAAGTCGTAGCCCTCCCAAAGAAAACGCCATCCGGAAATTTCGGATGGCGTTTTCCATTGCCAGCACTTCTCTTCTCGCCAGACCGTGACGGCGGTTCGCAGTGGTTGCGCAGTTACTCCATCTTCAACCCGCCCGTAAGCTCGCACAGCCGCTCGATGCCGTGTTCCATGCAGTACCGTTGCAACTCCTCGACGATGCTCTCGGTCGCCATGGGATCCCAGTAGTTTGCCGTGCCGATTTCCACCGCCGACGCCCCCGCCAGCATGAACTCCACCACGTCCACGGCTTTTGAGATTCCGCCCATGCCGACGATGGGAATCTTCACCGCCTGCGAAGCTTCATACACCATGCGCAGCGCAATCGGCTTGATGGCAGGGCCCGACAACCCCGCAGTCACATTGGCGATCCGTGGCCTGCGCGTCTCGGCATCAATCGCCATCGCCAGGAAGGTATTCACCAGCGACAGCGCGTCCGCCCCCGCCCCTTCGGCCACTCTCGCCATCTGCGCAATGCTGGTCACGTTGGGTGACAACTTCACCATCAGCGGCCTCCGCGAAACTCCCTTGGCCGCTCCCACCAGTTCGTCCAACAGGATCGCATCGCTGCCGAACTGGATGCCACCGTGTGCCGTGTTCGGACACGACACATTCAACTCGTAAGCCGCAATGCCTTCGCCGTCGTTCAGGATTTCGATCGTCTGCAGGTAGTCTTCGCGGGTGTAGCCGAAGACATTGGCAAACACCACCACGCCTGCTTTGCTGCGCAGCTCCGGCAGCTTCTCCGCCAGAAATGCACGGGCCCCAATGTTTTGCAATCCAATCGCATTCAACATGCCCGCAGCCGTCTCAAACAACCGCGGCGGCGGGCTGCCAATCATCGGTTCCTTTGACAGTCCCTTCACCACCAGTCCACCCAGCCGATCCAGATGGACGACGTCCTCGAACTCGACCCCATACCCAAATGTGCCGCTGGCAGCGATAACCGGGTTCTTCAACTCGATCCCGGCAAAACTCACGCGCAGGTCGGCAGTCGAACCGCTTTTTGGGGGGGGATTGCTCATTGCGACGAGTTTAGCAGGTGGCTGCGCACCGTCGCGATGCGAAGCCCCTGCGCTCCGCCCTGCTGGCGCTTCCCGGCTCAGCCCCGCGTGCATTCCCGCCTGCTTATCCGTTACATTAGAACTTCATGCTTGAACTGAGTTTTGTCCGCGACAACCTGGCCGTGGTCGAAGAAAAACTGCGCCTGCGCGGCATGGATCCCAACGCTGTGTTGGGGGATTTCCGCACTCTCGACGCCTCTCGCCGCCAGGCCATCGCTGAGGCTGAGACGCTCAAGGCCCGCCGCAATCGTGCCTCCGACGAGGTCGCCCTGCTGAAGAAGAGTGGAGGCGATGCCTCCGCCCTCATCGCCGAGACCAAAGACCTTCGCGAAACCATCGCCGCCAAAGAAAAAACCGCCGCCGAGTACGAAGCCCGCATGCAGCAGCTTCTCGTCGGCATTCCCAACCTGCCCCACGCCAGCGTCCCCGCAGGCAACAGCGCCGAACAGAACGTCGAAGTCCGCCGCTGGGGCACGCCACCCACCTTTGCATTCCCGCCCAAGTCGCACTGGGACCTCGGCCAGCAGCTCGGCATTCTCGACCTGGAGCGCGCCTCCAAACTTTCCGGCGCGCGCTTTGCCGTGTATTGGGACTTGGGCGCAAAGCTCGAGCGTGCCCTCGCCAACTTCATGCTCGACCTGCACACCCGCGAGCACGGATACACCGAAGTCCTGCCGCCTTACCTGGTGAATTCCGATTCCATGTGCGGCACCGGCCAGCTCCCCAAGTTTGCCGACGACCTGTTCCGCGTTCCCCACGGCGAGCGCGACCTGTGGCTCATCCCCACCGCCGAAGTTCCCGTCACCAATCTCTATCGCAATGAAGTTCTCGATGCGGCGCAGCTCCCCATCTGCCTGACCGCCTACACTCCGTGTTTCCGCAGCGAAGCCGGCTCCTACGGCAAAGATGTACGCGGCATCATCCGCCAGCATCAGTTCCAGAAAGTGGAGTTGGTGAAATTCGCCCGGCCAGAGACTTCCTACGACGAACTGGAGAAGCTCACTCGCAACGCCGAAACCGTCTTGCAGAAACTGGGCCTGCACTACCGCGTGATGGCGCTCTGCACCGGAGACATGGGATTCTCCTCGGCCAAAACTTACGACATCGAAGTCTGGCTGCCGGGACAAGGCCTCTTCCGCGAGATTTCTTCGTGCTCCAACTTCGAGGCGTTCCAGGCTCGCCGCGCTAACATCCGTTTCCGCGCAGAAGGCAAAGGCAAATCAGACCTGGTGCACACCCTGAACGGCAGTGCGCTGGCCGTCGGACGCACCTGGGTCGCCATCGTGGAAAACTATCAGCAGCCGGACGGCTCCGTGGTCATTCCCGAAGTCCTCCGTCCCTACATCGGCGCGGAGCGTATCGATCCCCGCAAAATGTAGCGCGAGCCCGTTCTCTCCTCATGTTCTCGCGCACTCCTCGGTGAAGGCCTTTGACCTACCCTGTGTCCCCCGTGCCCTCTGTGGTGAAAGCCCTTGACCTTCCGCCTTCATTGAAAAAATCCCCCGCGAACTCTACACTTACCCCGGCAGCAAACATCGCTCCGCATTCCTCCCCATGAGCTCGGTATGGCGCACAATCCGCGGATACATCTGGTGGTCCCATGAGCGCGGCACCCTCCACTACGACATCATGGTCACGCTCATCCTCGTCTTCGTCTTCTTCTCCCCCCGCGTCATCAATTTCAAAGACAAACCGGTGGAACGGATTCCGCATCCAACCGGATTGATGGTGGTTCCCGACGCGGGCGGAGGTTTCATCTACGAAATCCCTGCCGCGGCCGTGGCTGCCGCCAGCGACGCTTCCGTTCGCGATGAGTTGCGCGACATCATCGAACCCATCTCCGGCGCGGTCGCAGTGACCCGCTATGAGGCCGTGCGCGATGCTGCCGGCAAGGTCCAGACCTACAAAGTTTGGGTCCAGAAGGAATAGCAGATCGACCTTGGTTTTCACATGACAAAAGCACCCTACGCTCGATGCATGGTTTTCCTCCTCCTGCTCATCTCAACCGCGGTCGCGCAGACCTCCGCCGTCAAGCTCGACCCCGCCCTGGACAAAGTTCTCGACCAAATGGATACTGCCGCCGCCAATTTCCATACCGCTTCCGCCAGTTTTGTCTGGGACCAGTACACCAAACTGGTGGACGACACCGACTCGCAAAAGGGAAAAATCTACTACCGGCGCCAGAACAAGGAAATCCAAATGGCCGCCGACATCACCGAACCCGCCGCCAAGTACCTTCTCTACGCCAACGACAAGGTGCAGGTGTATGTCCCGAAAATCGATCAGGTCACCGAATACCACCCCGGCAAGAGTCGCGCGGATGTAGAGAGCTTTCTCGTCCTCGGCTTCGGCGGAGGTGGCCACGAGCTGCTGAAATCCTACGAGGTCAAACTCCTGGGCAGTGAAACCATCAACGGCGTCACCACTGCCAAGCTCGAATTGGTTTCCAAGTCACCAAAGTTCCGCAACAACATCGAACGCATCTTGCTTTGGATTGACCCCACCCAGGGTATTTCCCTGCGGCAACAGTTTCTAGCGCCCGGCGGAGACTATCGCCTCTCCCGTTACAGCGACATTAAGGTCAACCAAAAGATCCCCGAGGCCGCCTTTAAACTGAAGACCACAGACAAGACCCAGTTTCTCTCTCCCAAGGGCTAGAAGTTTTCCTTTTGGAATCTTTGGCCCCGGGCTATACTGAAAAAGTCATACTTTACAAGGACTCTTGATGGCCAAACTTTTTACGATCCCGGTAGCTCCCGATCTTTCCCCCAGAAAACGGGTGCGCACTTCCGATCCCCGCTACATGGAAGGCCAACGGGTGTTGGTGGAAGCGATGAGATACCTTGCCCAGTCGAATCCTTACTCGAACCGCCCGGCCATCGAATTGTTGTCCGAACACGTGCGCACCCGTTTTCGCATGAGCGATTCTCCGCTCAGCTAGCCGCCTGCCGTGACCCCGGGTCAGTCGCCCGCGCTCTAGCTTCTTGTTGACTTCCCTGCAAAGCCCGATACACTTGTCCTCTAGTCACAGGCCCTTGTGATGTGCGTCACGGGACTGTGGGTTGAGGGGGAATGCATGTTCCGGTCTGCCTGCTTGTGGAGTCTTGCGCTTTCTTGTCTGCTTTGGGCTCTTTTTTTGCCCGCCTTCGCCCAGAAAATCACCGGAGAAATCGCGGGCAATGTCGCCGATAGCTCCGGAGCGGTCGTGCCCAACGCCAATGTGCGGGTCCAAAGCATCGCTACGAGTTCTACGCGCGAGGCCGTGACCACCGGCACCGGCAGTTTCCGCATTCCCGAACTTCCCGTCGGTTCCTATCGTTTGACCGTGTCTTCCGGCGGATTCAAAACCACCGTGAGCACGGTGGAGGTGACTGTCGGCGGCGTCACTCCAGCCAACATCGTCCTGCAAGTTGGCCAGGCCACCGAAGTCGTGGAAGTGCAAGGTTCCGCGCCCCTGGTCGAGCTCTCCTCCAATAACAACAACTACGTGGACGCCGCCAAGATTGAGGCCGTCCCCCTCAATGGGCGTGACTTCAACTCGCTGCTGGCCATCACTCCGGGCGTGCAACGGACTCCAGGCGGCGGCTTTCTCGCCGTCAGCATCAATGGCTCGCGCACCACTGCTAACAATTATCTGATTGACGGTCTCTACAACAACGACCGCTATTACGGCGATTCCGCTATCGGTGAAACTGGCGTGGTCGGAATTCCTGCAACCCTGATCCCTCCCGAAGCCATCGAGGAGTTGACCGTACAGCAAACTCCCTCGGCGGAGTTTGGCGTGAAGGGCGGGGCTCCCATTAACGTCGTGCTCAAAAGCGGGACCAACGCCTTCCACGGCGACGCTCGCTGGTCACGCCACACCAATTTCGCGGATGCCATCAACTACTTCGCCAAGGCCAGCGGCTGCAACGCCATTCCCAACCCGTGCGTCCCCACCCCCATTCGCAACCAGCAGTTCGGCGGAACGCTCGGCGGACCCCTCATCAAAGAGAAGACCTTCTTTTACATTTTCTATGAAGGCCAGCGGTACAACTCCTTTGCCACGAAGAATGTCGTCGTGCCCAGTACCCAGGGAATTCAGCGCGCCATCAACACCATCCAGACTGACGGCCTGACCATCAACCAGGCGGGGCAGAACCTTCTCAACTTCTTTCCCACTGCCTCGAACGAGGACCCTAACTTCCCCGGCACTGGTCACCTCATCATCCAGACTCCCACCACCGCCACGCTTGACAGCTTTAGCGTCAAGATTGACCACCATTTCAATTCCCACCAAGTGCTCACTGGCCGTTATGTTTACGGCGACAGTCTGCAGAGCGCCCCTACGGCTGGACTACCCCCACCTGCCCCCCTAAAGCAGGACTTGTTCAACACCACCGCTCCCACCCGGACCCAACTGGCCGGCCTCAGCCACACCTGGAACATTGGGAACAACAAAGTGTTGGAGAGCCGCTTGGGCTTCACTCGGTTGGCGCAGATTCTCACCCCCAACAACAAGATTGATCCCAAGAGCCTGGGCGTGGATACCGGCCCTCTCAGCCCCGCGGACTTCGGCGTCCCCTATGTCTATTTCTATAACCTCGGTTACGGCGGGTACATCGGCGGGGTTCAGGGTTATCCGCTCACCACTCGCCCGAATCAAACCTGGGACCTTTCGGAACATTTCACTTGGATCAAGGGCAACCACTCCGTCCGATTCGGCGGAAATTACCAGAAGGCCTACACCAACAGCCTGCGGAATCGCGCCCGTACCGGCCTCACCTTTGGCTATTCGGCTGACCCGGTGCTAGAAATCCTCCTAGGCAAGGCCGAGGGCGCGGGCCGCAACTTTGGAGACACCCATCGCCACATCATCCAGAAATCAGCGGGTGTTTACCTTCAGGACGACTGGAAGATCAAGCCCCGACTCACCCTCACCTTTGGCTTGCGTTACGAAGTCAATGGCGCTCTCGGCGAGCAGAACAACATCGGATCCAACTTCATTCCTGGCCAGGGTTTCGCCACTCTGGGAAAGGACATCAGCAACCTCTACAACCTCGACAAAGGCGACTTTGGTCCGCGGCTGGGTTTTGCGTGGGACGTCTTTGGTAACAGCAAGACCGCGCTCCGCGGCGGCTATTCCCTCACCTATGATGTCGCAAACTTCGGCGCCATTGCGGCCCCCTATAGCCTCGCTGGCGGCCGCGCCGGGGCCTTCACCCAACCCAACTTAGGCCAATTCTCCTCATTCTCTGTTTCGTTAGCCGGCAACACCTCGGTCGCCCCCAACGATCCAACCGCCACCTGCGCCAACCCTGACGCCGGCCTCACCGGAGACTACATCTGCTTCGGCAATGGCCCCATCTTTGGTTCCAGTCCCACCGGTCAGCCCCCTTTCAGCGCCTATTCCATAGTCCGCAACTTCAAGACCCCGCGCGCCCACAACTACAGCCTCAGCATCCAGCAGCAACTCACCACTAACACGGTGTTGACGGTCGGCTATTCCGGGCAGCACGGCACTGACCTGATCTTGTACCGCGACTTGAACGCCAGTCCCTTGGGGAGCCCCTGCACGACCGGCGATACCTGCCAGCCCTTTCGTCCCTATGCCGTCACCTTCCCAACCCTGAAGCACATTGTGCAAACTACCAATGACGGGTACTCCCAGTATGACTCCATGCAGGTTTCGCTCAACCAGCGCGACTGGCACGGCATCAACACCCAGTACAACTTCACCTGGAGCAAGTGTTTCGACCTGAACTCGGTGAACCGGGGTGGCCTGGGAAACTATCCCCAAGCCAACAATCCCTTCAATCCCAACGAGTCTCTCGGCCTTTGTGATCACGACGTCCGCCTTAACTTCAATGTCGGCGGCGTGTACAACATTCCATACTTCCACCCCCTGCCCTCCGTCATCGGCAGAGGCTGGCAGATCAGCACCATTCTCACCGCCATCTCCGGACGCCCCTTTAGCGTCATCGTCAATGGCAGTGGGGATCCCTCGGGCCAGGGCTTGAACGGAAACAGCATTCGCGCCTCCTACGACGGCAGCCCCATCCACTACAACACTCGCAACCCGTTCAACTATGTTGCCGAAACCTATACTGCCGACGGCCAGTCCAACCCGTGCGCCACGAATGTCGACTCCAATGGAAACTTCACCGCGGGCTCCCCGCTGACCCCCTTCTACGTTCCCTGCCCCGGCACTCTCGGGAACTCACGGCGCAACTTGCTTACTGGTCCCGGCCTGTCTCAATGGGACGTGTCGCTCATCAAAGACACCAAGCTATCTGAGCGCCTGACCATGCAGTTCAAGTGGGAGGTGTTTAACGTTTTGAACCATGCCAACTTCAGCAGCGTTCCCAACCAGACCCTGACCCAGTCGGCTTTCGGGCAAGACAAGACCACGCCTGATGTCACGGTGGGCAACCCAGTGATCGCTCAAGGCGGCCCGCGCAACATGAATTTTGTCATTCGCTTCATCTTCTGACCACCACTCCACCGCGAATCCGGGAGTCTGGCTGTGCTAGACTCCCCTTTTCTTATGCGGTGCTTACGGTGGTTGTGGGTGCTCGCCCTATTCGCAAGCCTGGCTCATGCCGCCCCTCCGTCCGCACCGCCCAACGTCATCCTCATCACGCTCGACACCACTCGCGCCGACCGCATGGGTTTTCTGGGCTCGCAGCGCGGGCTCACTCCCCATCTCGACTCCCTCGCCCGCCAGGGTGTGGTCTTCACCCGCGCCTATTCGCAAGTCCCCCTGACCACGCCCTCGCACGCCGCCATCCTCACCGGCACCTATCCCCAATTCAACGGGGTGGATGATTTCGGCAAACCTCTGGACGAAGGCATCCCCTATCTCCCCAGCCTGCTTCGCCGCCATGGTTACCGCACCGCGGCCTTCGTCGGATCGCTGGTGCTGGATCCCCTCGGCGGCATGGCCCCCGGCTTCGATCGCGGCTTTGATGTGTACGATGCCGGCTTCCGCACTCGCCGCGCCCACGAAGACCGCTACCAAACCATCGAACGTCGCGCCGCTGACGTGGTGGCCCGTGCCGAAAAATGGCTGGCGAAAAACAACCGCGCCCCTTTCTTTCTCTGGATTCATCTCTACGACGCCCACGACCCCTACGATCCGCCCGAACCGTTTAAGACCAGGTACGCTTCCGCCCCTTACGACGGCGAGATAGCCTACGCCGACTCCGCCGTCGGCGGGTTTCTCGACCACCTTCGCGCCCGAAATCTCTTCGCCAACTCCGTCATCGCTATCGTGGCCGATCATGGCGAGGCCCTCGGCGATCATGGCGAAAGCACGCACGGCATTTTTCTTTACGACGAGACCATTCACGTCCCACTGCTGTTGAAGCTGCCCGCCAACCGCGCCGCCGGATCGCGCGTGCTGGACCGCGCCGAACTGGTGGACGTACTGCCCTCGCTCCTGGCCGCCGCCGGCCTCCCCATCCCTCGCGCTGTACAAGGACGCTCGCTTCTCGCTAGTATCCATACCCCTTCCCAACGTCGTGCTACCAAACCCGCCCCTGCGGAGGACCGCGCCGCCTACTCCGAGACCAACTATCCCCGCCGCGCCTTCGGCTGGAGTCCCCTGCAGTCTCTTCGTTCTGGAAAATATCTCTACATCCGGGCGCCGCGTCCCGAACTGTATGACCAAATTATCGACCCTGCGGCCCACAACAACCTCGCGGCCGCCGCCACCGCGGTCGCCACCACTCTCGCAGCCCAGACCAGTGACTATCGCCGCAAGACCGCCGATGTCACCACCGCCTCTGCTGCCCCACTCGATCCCCAGCAGGCAGAGAAACTGAGCGCGCTCGGCTATGTCGCCTCGGACACCACTCCAGACGCGACCCCCAACTCCACTGCGCTCGCCGATCCCAAAGACAAAATCGAAATTTCCAACCTGCTCCACGATGCTCTCATCGATGTGGAAGAAGGCCGTTACGAACAGGCCATCCCCCGGTTCGACCGTGCCCTCGCCGCACAGCCTCACATGGTGATCGCTGAAACTCAACTCGGCATCGCCTGGGCCCGGCTGCAAAAATACGACAAAGCCATCCCCTTTCTACGCCAAGCTCTCGTCCTCCAGCCCGACTCCGGCATGGCACACTACGAACTCGGCCTCGCGCTATTTGAAACCGGCGCTTGGAAAGAGGCGGCGCCGCAATTTGAGTCGGCCGTCGCTCGCGCCCCGCGCTGGGCGGACGCTCAATTCTCCCTGGCCTCGGTGTACGCCCGCATCGACCGCGTTCCCGAAGCCATGCAAGCACTGGACCTGGCGCTGAATCTTTCTCCCAACCACTATCGCGCCAACCTGCTTCGCGGACGCTTGCTCTCTCTCCAGAATGATCCGCAATCCGCCCTCGCCAATCTTCTCAAGGCGGTCGAAGTGCAACCCGATTCGCGCGAAGCCCATTTGTTTCTTGCCGACGCCTACGACCAACTGGGCCAAGCCGCTAAGGCCCAGCAGCAACGGGAACGCGCCCAGCAGATTCAAAGCCACCCGCCCCCGCGTTGACCCCCCGGCCCCATCCCCATACGATGGGAATACACCCTGATGTCTAAGGCAATCTTCTACGACCCGCAACAGGCGCGCTGGCGGCGCATCCGCCGCTTCTTTGATATTGGTGCGATCTTCGTTTCCCTGCTGGCCGTCTTCTTCATTTACTCCGCCCTGCGCAGCGAGAGCCTTCCCGAACTCGCTCTGCCCGCCGAAAAACGTCCCTATCGTGCCCTTTCTGACAAGGAAAAGCTGCGCGACCACCGCCGCCAGGTGACAGCCCACCGTGGACATCGCAAGTCCAAGACCCCCGCTTCGCAAGTCAAGCTCAACTCCGAGGAAGGAATTCGCGCCGCCTTCTATGCGCCCTGGGATCCAGCCAGCTTCTCGTCGCTGCGGGAGTATTCCCACCAGATTGACCTGCTCTTCCCCGACTGGCTGCACGTGCTCACTCCTGACGGCAGCCTGCGCGGCATTAACCCCGACGACAATACTTTCTTCGACGTCGTCACTCCGGCAGGAATCCATTCCCCGGATAACCGCGTCATGAACTTCCTGCAAACCGAAGACGCCCAAATGGAAGTCTTCCCGCTGGTGAATAATTTCGACGGCAACGAGTGGGTCCCAGGCATTGGCGCTTTCTTGAGTAACCCCGTCGCGCGTTCCCGTTTTCGCCAGCAAGTAAACTCCTTTCTTGCCTCTGGCCGATTTCACGGCATCATGGTGGACTTCGAAAGCTTCCCCGTCAGCGCCCAGCCTGGCTATCTCGCGCTGCTCCAGGAATTGTCCGGTGATCTTCACGCCAAAGGCATGAAGCTCTACACCAGTGTGCCCCCGAACAATGAGGACTTCGACTACCCCTCGGTGGCCGCCAGCGCGGACGGCGTGGTGGTGATGAACTACGACCAGCACTTTCCCGGCGCCGAACCTGGCCCCGTTGCTTCCCAGGAATGGTTTGTCACCAACCTTGCACGGGTCAAGACTCGCATCCCTCTCGAAAAAATCATCTGTGCCATCGGAAATTACGGATACGACTGGGTGCAGCGGCCAAAGAAAGGTCCGTTCCCCCCAGGCCTGAAAGACACCAACGTCACCACTCAAGAGGCATGGCTGGGCTCGCGCGATTCGGGAGAGCCGATCGAACTCGATCCCGACACTCTTAACCCCCACTTCAGCTATCAGGACGAACATAGTTTGCGCCACGACGTGTGGTATTTGGACGGCGTCACCGCGCTCAATCAGATGCGCGCCGCCCAAACCCTGGGCATTCAGACTTTCGCCCTGTGGCGGCTCGGTGCTGAGGACCGCTCTCTATGGCGGGTGTGGGACATTCCTGGGGATGCCGCCGCTGCGGATAAATTGCGCAATGTCCCCGCCGGCTTCGACGTGGACATGGAAGGCGAAGGGGAGATCCTCCGCATTGAGGCCCGCCCCACCAATGGCGCGCGGGACTTCACCACCGACCCGGCCACTGGCCTCATCAACTCGGAGACCTTCAAGAGCCTTCCCGAACCCTACCGCGTGGCCCGTTACGGCGCCGCCAGTAAGAAGGTCGCCATTACTTTTGACGATGGTCCCGACAACGAGTTCACCCCCCAGATTCTCGACATCCTGAAACAACACCACGCCCCCGCCACGTTCTTCCTGATCGGCAGCCAGGCCGACAACTTCCCCGCTCTCACCCGCCGCATTTTTGAGGAAGGCCACGAAATCGGCAACCATACTTTCACTCATCCCGACATCAGTAACATTTCCCAGACTCTGATGAAGCTGGAGCTGAACCTCACCGAGCGCCTGTTCGCCAGCCGCCTCGGCATGAAAGCGATTCTCTTCCGCCCCCCCTACTCGATTGACCAGGACCCCGACACCGAAGACCAGGTTCGCCCGCTGGAAACCACCCAAAACCTCGGCTACATTACTGTCGGCAATAAAATTGATCCCAACGATTGGCGCGATAATCCCCACCGCAGCGCCGAAGAAATTACCGCCGACGTGATCGCCCTGCTGCCTCCCTGCCCTCCCGGCGACAACCGGTGCGGCAACATCATCCTGCTGCACGATGGCGGCGGCGACCGCACTCAGACCGTGCGCGCTCTGCCCATGATCATCGAGGGCGTCCGCGCCAAAGGCTTTGCCATTGTTCCCGTCCACGAACTGCTGGGCAAGACCAAGGCGGAGGTCATGGCGCCGCTTCCTGCCAACGAACTCTGGTCCGCCCGCCTCAGTTGGTTTGGCTTCTGGATGATCGAAGCCAGCCGCGGCGCCATCTATTGGATCTTCGTGCTGGGCGACCTGCTGATGACCGGTCGCCTCCTGTTCATCGGCCTTTTCGCCATCTACGACCGCCTGCGCACCCGCTCTTACGGCACCCCCGCCGAAGTCGCCGCCTACCGCCCCAACGTCGCGGTTCTCATCCCCGCCTACAACGAAGAAAAGGTCATCGAGCGCACCATTCAATCCGCCCTCGACTCTGATTACCCCAACCTCCACGTGATTGTGATCGATGACGGCTCCACCGACCGTACTCTCGCCGTGGCTCGCAACGCATTTCCGCGCGAACTAGCCGACGGACGCGTCGTGCTGCTCACCAAATCCAACGGCGGCAAAGCCGAGGCCCTCAACTTCGGGCTCGAGCATTTGCGCGACGAAGAATTTTTTGTCGGTATTGACGCCGATACCGTCATCGCTCCCGACGCCATTCGCCGCCTCGTTCCCCACTTTATTGATCCCAGGGTCGGCGCCGTTGCGGGCAACGCCAAGGTCGGCAATCGCGTGAATCTCTGGACTCGCTGGCAGGCCCTTGAGTACATCACCAGCCAGAATTTCGAGCGCCGCGCTCTCAACACCTTGGGCGCGGTCAGCGTGGTTCCCGGCGCCATCGGCGCGTGGCGAGTTTCTGCCGTTCGCGGGGCTGGCGGATACCACACCGACACCGTCGCCGAAGATGCCGATCTCACCATGGCTTTGCTGCGTGACGGCTACCGCGTGCAGTACGAAGACCTGGCTCTCGCTTTCACCGAAGCTCCCACCAACGCCAACGGCCTCATGCGCCAACGCTTCCGCTGGTCCTTCGGCATCTTCCAGGCCGTCTGGAAACATCGCGACGTTTTCGGCCGCAAGGGTGTGCTGGGCTTTGTCGCTCTCCCCAACATCCTGATTTTTCAGATACTCCTGCCCTTAGTCTCGCCCTTCATCGACCTCATGTTCGCTTTCGGCGCGCTCACTTACTTCGTGCAAAAATATTTTCACCCTGAATCCGCCGACCCCGCCAGCTTTCGCAAACTCGTCCTCTATTTCGCGGCCTTCCTGGTCATCGATTTCATTGCCTCCGCCATCGCCTTTGCCCTGGAACGCCGCACTCCCGAGGCGCGCGAGGACCTCTGGCTGCTCTCCCAGGTCTGGTTGCAGCGCTTCGCCTACCGCCAACTTTTCTCCATCGTCTTGTTCAAAACCCTAAAGCGCGCCCTCGGCGGACAACCCTTTGCCTGGGATAAGCTGGAGCGTACGGCCGCGGTCAGTTATCGTCCCTCGGAGAACCGGCCCACCGCGAAGGTGCCCTAGGAACTTCGCGTCGACCCTCCACTCCGATCCTCCACGCCGATCCAAGATCACGCGTAGGCGATAATCACCGCGCCGGTCACAATGAAGAAGCCTCCAATCCACTGATGCCAGCTCAGGTGTTCATGTAGGAAAATCGCGGCGAGGGCAATCGCGACCACTACGCTCAGCTTGTCCACCGGCGCCACCCGCGAGGCCTCCCCCAGTTGCAGAGCGCGGAAGTAACACAGCCACGAAAGCCCCGTCGCAATCCCTGACAACACCAGAAACACCCAGGTGCGGCGGCTGAGGCTGGAGAGCGGTTCGGTCTCAGTCAAAAAGGCGATGGTCCACGCAAACACCAGGATGACCACCGTACGGATGGCGGTGGCGAGGTTCGAATTCACCCCCGCTACGCCTATTTTCGCCAGCACCGCCGTGGCGCCCGCAAATAAAGCCGACAGTAATGCCCAAGCCAGCCAATTCATAATTCTTGCAGGATAAATCATCGGCTCCTCTTGCGGACGCACCCACACCAGCGAGCTCCCCCATCACCTCTCCTGGTGTCCCCCGTCACAGACGCCTGTGCGCCCTCCGTTGTCTGCTGGTAGTTGAAGGAGACCGCCATGCTCGCGCGCACCATCATCGAGCCTTTCCGCATCAAGAGCGTCGAACCCATTCGCTGGACCACCCGCCTCCAGCGTGAGCATCGGATGCAGGCCGCCCATTACAACCTGTTCCTGCTCCCCGCTGAGGATGTCCTCATCGATCTCCTCACCGACTCGGGCACCGGCGCCATGTCCACTCACCAGTGGGCGGCTCTCATGGAAGGCGACGAGAGCTACGCCGGCAGCCGCAGCTTCGTCCATTTCTCTGCCTCCGTGCAAGACATCTTCGGCTACCGGCATGTCATCCCCACCCACCAGGGACGCGCCGCCGAACGCATTCTCTTTAGCGTCATGTGCAAGAAGGGTGACGTCGTTCCCAACAACACCCACTTCGATACCACCCGCGCCAACATCGAGTTCGTCGGCGCCGAAGCCGTCGATCTGGTCATTTCCGAAGGCCGCCAACCCAGTTTGCATCATCCCTTTAAAGGCAACATGGACGTCGCCGCCCTCGAGACCCTGATCCAACGCGTCGGCCGTGAACGAGTGCCCCTGGTCATGCTCACCATCACCAACAATTCCGGCGGAGGCCAGCCCGTCTCCATGCGGAATGCGCGCGAGGTCAGCGCCATCTGCCGCAAATATCGCATTCCGCTTTACTTTGACGCTTGCCGCTTCGCTGAAAACTCCTGGTTCATCAAGCTGCGCGAAGAAGGCTATGCCAACAAAACGCCCAAACAGATTGCCCAGGAGATGTTCCTCCTCGGCGACGGTTGCACCATGTCCGCCAAGAAAGACGGCATGGCCAATATCGGCGGCTTTCTCTGCACCAACGATGACAAACTCGCGCAGCAGGAAAAAAATCTCCTCATCCTTACCGAAGGTTATCCCACCTACGGCGGCCTCGCCGGACGCGACCTCGAAGCCATCGCCGTCGGCCTGCAGGAGGCCCTCGAAGAGGACTACCTCCGCTACCGCATCGCTTCCACCGCTTACCTCGGCGACCACATTTCGCAGCAAGGCATCCCCATCGTGCAGCCGCCTGGAGGCCACGCGGTTTACATCGATGCCCGCGCCTTCCTGCCTCACATCCCGCCGGAGCAATTCCCCGCCGTCGCGCTCGCAACCGAACTCTATCTGCAGGGCGGCATCCGCTCCGTCGAAATCGGCACTCTCATGTTCGGCGCTGCCGCCACTATGGATCTGGTGCGGCTCGCCATTCCGCGTCGCGTGTACACCCAGAGCCACATCGACTACGTGATCGAAGTGATTCTGGAAGTGTGGAAGAACCGCGGCCGCATCCGAGGCATGCACCTGACCTACGAGGCCCCCTTCCTTCGTCACTTTACAGCTCGCCTGGAGCCGGTTACGGCGACATCTTTAGTGGCAGCGGAGGAAGCCGTGCTGACTCGGTAGGGCCTTGCAAATTTAAAATTTTAAATTGCAAATCACCGATTCTGTAACCCGGCAGCTCTCCCCAAGCCGGTGCTACAATTATTTGTTCTGGAACCCGTCCACCCGGACTGACATCATTCGAGGTGCATTTATGGCCACTATGGAAGCTCCCGCCCGATCCCGAGGGAGCCTGCATCAAGCTCCTTTCGTAAACGAACCCTTCACCGATTTCACCCGCGATGACAATGCCCGCGCCATGCGCGCTGCCATCGCGAAAGTGCGCTCCCAACTTGGCCGCGAATATGACCTCATCATCGGCGGTAAGCGCTTCAAGACCACCGACAAGATCAAATCCATCAACCCCGCTAGGCCGTCTGAAATCGTCGGGCTGCATCAGAAAGCCGGCAAAGAGCACGTCGATCCCGCGATGGCCGCCGCCCTCAAAGCCTTCGAGACCTGGAGCCGTACTCCCGCCGAAGAGCGCGCCGCCCTGCTGTTCCGCACCGGAGACCTGCTGCGCGAACGCAAACACGAATTCAGCGCTTGGCTGGTCTTCGAAGTGAGCAAGAACTGGGCTGAGGCCGACGGCGACATTGCTGAGACCATCGACTTCTGCGAATACTACGCGCGCGAAATCCTGCGCCTTAGCAAAATCGAAACCCCGGTGCAGTTGCCCGGCGAACATGACCGCCTGCTCTACATCGCGTTGGGCGTCGGCGCGGTCATTCCTCCCTGGAATTTCCCCGCCGCCATCATGGCTGGCATGACCCTGGCCTCCATCGTCAGCGGTAACACCGTCATCCTCAAGCCCTCCAGTGACTCGCCCACCATCGCCGCCAAGTTCGTGGAGTTGCTTGAAGAGGCTGGCATGCCCGAAGGCGTAGTAAACTTCTGCCCCGGCGCCGGCGCCAGCTTCGGCAACGCGGTGGTCGCCCACCCCAAGACCCGTTACATCGCTTTCACTGGATCGCGCGAGGTCGGCATCACCATCAACAAAATGGCCGCTGAAGTTCCCGCCGGTCAGATTTGGATCAAGCGCACCATTCTCGAGATGGGCGGTAAAGACGCCATCATTGTGGACGCCGACGCCGATCTCGATTCCGCCGTCGAAGGCGTCGCCACCGCCGCCTTTGGTTTCCAGGGACAGAAGTGCTCGGCCTGTTCGCGGGCCATCATTGACGAGCGCATCTACGACAAGTTCCTCGAAAAGCTCAAGGCCCGGGTGGAAAAACTGACCGTCGGCGACCCCACCGAAAATACCAACATGGGCGCCGTCATCAACGCAGGCTCCATGAAAGACATCCTCGGCTACATCGAGGCGGGCAAGAAAGACGGACGCCTGCTCACCGGCGGCGAAACTATCCCGAGTACTGACGGCGGCTTCTTTCTGCAGCCAACCGTCATCGTGGATATCCCGCCGAAGTCCAAGCTCGAGCAGGAAGAAATCTTTGGCCCCGTGCTGGTGGTCATGAAGTCGCGCAACTTTGAGCACGCTCTGGAAATCGCCAACGATACCGAGTTTGGCCTCACCGGCGCCATTTACTCCAGCTCGCGCGACAAGATCGACCGCGCCGTCCAGGATTTCCACGTCGGCAACTTGTACATCAACCGCAAGTGCACCGGAGCCATGGTGGGCGCGCATCCCTTCGGAGGCTTCAACATGTCCGGCACCGATTCCAAGTCCGGCGGCCCCGACTACCTGTACCTGTTCACCCAAGGCAAGTCGGTCGCTGAAAAGATTCGCTAGGATGGTCGCATAAGTCTCGGCATTCCGACGTGCCGTAGCCGCTGAGGTACCTCCGAGCCCCGGCCTAGTGGACTCCACAACCCAGTTCGTTCGCCCACATGCTGATCGAGACGCCTGCTGGCGAGAGAATATAACGAAAAAACACTATCTGAAGAGATAAAGTTAATGCCGTCAACCACTTAGCTCGCATCAAGTACGCGCGACGAGTGAAAAGGAGCGGTTACGGCATCCCGAATTTCGAAAGCGGGCTTCCTCCGTCGTCCAGAATGCTCGTAGAATGCGCTGTAGAGGCCCTAGGATCGCTTCGGGCGTCCGAATGGGACTTGGATGCCATCCGTCTGGTCGAGCGCGCCTAGGGGCTCGCCACGGCTCTAGCGACGATTTGTGATCTGTATCACATTAAATAGCTTAGAGCTATGTAAGTAAAGCACTCGACGGGAGAGGGTTTCGCCCTCGCATCTAACCGAAAGCGTGAGACGCTAGCCGCCGAGGGCTTCTCCCCTTATGACGCCACTCGATTCGACATTGCCGACATCCAAGCCCGCGCCGTCCAGCCGGAGGGCTTAGCCCCTGAGAGAACTGCCAGCTTCTCGCCAGCCCTGTCATTCGCGACCCGGTACTTAGGCCCGAACACTTTCCTTGAGCATCCGTTGACGCAAGATTCGGTTCACCCGCGTCTGGTAACCCGGTCCCGGTTTCTTCAGCCATTCGATCACATCCGCATCCAGGCGCATGGACACAGCCCGTTTCAGCGGGCGATAGAAGCGTCCCCGAACCGCATCCTTCCACGCCTCCGCTCCCAACTCAGGGATATCGGAAGTGTCAATCCTTTCGTCGGGCAGAGCAGCCAGCGCTGCCAGTTCCCTTTTCTGTTTCGGCGAGAACGAGGGTCTAGCCGCTCCCTTCACTCCCGCTTTCTTAGCTGCCCTGCGCATAGATACTCCGTTCCAGGCGGGTTGCCTTTCGTGCGGAAACGACCCGGACAACTTCTATTTCTTCATCCAGCGCGTGAGCAACCAGCAACAGGTGTATTCCGTTCACCATTCCGATCGTCTGCCATCGCGCCTCGTCCTCAACTTCGCGGTCTTGCCGTGAAATGTGGTACGGGTCCTGAAAGGCGAGGATTGCCGTTTCAAAACTGATTCCGTGCTTGCGCCGGTTGCTCCGGTTCTTCCCTTCGTCCCAGGTGAATTCCACAACCACTATGTATTGACGAATCTGTATATACATCAACACAAATTTAAGTAACCTGCAAGGCGAAAAGAATCTTGAGGTTCGGTTCACGAAAGTTTCCCTCAGAACAAACGCTCAGCCGCTCCCCTATCCCGCCACTCCCGCCATCTCCAACGCCATGGCCGCAGCTTTCCGCGGCGACACCGGCTGCGGCGTCGCCGCAATTTCTACTGCCGCCTCGTTCAGCATCCGGTGATGCACCGTGAACAGCGCCAACTCCAGCCGGTCCGAAACTCCAATCTTGTCATACACGTTGCGCAGATAATTCTTGATCACCTGCTCGGTCGTCCCCAATTGCGACGCGATCTCTTTGTTGCGATAACCCTGCACAATCAGGGCCACAATCCGCAACTCTTTCGGGGTCAAGCGGTCGCGCACCCGCAGCCCCACCCGATCGTTTTCCGTCAGCTCGGCCGGCGCCATCACATCCTGGATCCACTGCGCTCCCCCCGCCACTTTGCGCACGCACTGCACCAGCGCTTCGCCGGTGATGTTGCGATGCACAATCCCGTGCACTCCCGCCACCATGTAGCGCCGCGGACTCTCCCCTACTTCCGCCAACGCAATCACTTTCGTTCCCGGTCCCGCCGCCGCTTCCACCACGGCCCGGATGTTTCCCTCAAATTGCGCCGCCACCAGCACCACCTGCGCCTTGAATTTGTCCAGCGCCATAAACAGATGTTCCGGAGTCTGCGGCTGGGCCACGATGCGCATGTCGTCTTCCACCGCCAGCACCTTGGCAATTCCCGCTCGAAAAATCGTCTGATGGTCCGCCAATATCAGCTTCAGCATTTCCCTTGCCCTCTCATCTCTGGCGCCCTCGCACTCAGCGCACAAATCGATAGCGGTCAATCACGCAGGCTATGCCTCGCACCGCCGCATTTCCCGCCATCCCGCCCTCCCGCCGCACCACCCGTCCTTCGCACTTCACCAGCACCGAACTGGCAAATCCCTCCAGCGCCGGCAACACAATCTCAAACTCCACTTCCGACTCCGGCTCGAACTCCGACTCAAACTCCGCCTCGGTCCGCAGCAGCACTCCGCTCGCACTCAGGTTGGCGGTCGCGCCCGTATACTCGCTTCCCGCCACCGTCGTCGCAGCTGCTCTACGAATCTTTATCGGCAACTCCAGCGCAAACCTTTCGCTGCTTCGTCCACTCGTCACATTCTCCTCCTTCTTGCCACGTGTGCCGCGCTAACCCTCGCTCCGCCGCACGCCTACCCATTTTGTAACACGCAGCTTCCCTCCCGCAGCGCGCAGATCTGCGCCCGCACCGTACCTTGGTAATGTGGAGATTCCCTTGCTTGCGATGTATCAAACCAGGAGGACAGAAGATCTCCTCCCCACTCCCCGCCCGCCCAGATGGTTGGATCTAGCGGCCTGCCGGCACCACCACCGCTGCCGGTTGGCTCATCGCCAGAAGTTGCCGCTCCCGAGTTGGGATCGGTAATTTCCGCCCCGTGCTCTCCCCCTGAAACCACAACTCCGACAGGAAGTAGCGGTCGCCGTAGCGGTGAAACACCAGGCGCGCCCCCTGTGGAGCCGCTGCCGCACTTCCCTCTTCTGCCGCAAACAGCTTCGCCCTCGCCTGCGGGCCTTGCAGTAACACGAGCTGACCATCCCCGCCCCAATTCCGCAAGGTGTACTCGCCGCCGGGAAGATCCGTATTTCCCACTTGAAATCCAAACGGCACCTTGGTCTTGATCACGCCAGGGAGACGAAGCTCTCCAGACAGCGACCCCGCCATTTCCACCACCAGGATTGCCAGCACGCACAACGCAAATTTTTTCGGATTCATTGAATACTCCCTCTCCGCCGCTCCAGAATGCTCGAAAAACGTGCTCGGAAAAAACTGTGCTCGAAAGAATAAATGCGCCCACCCTGGCCTCGCTCCGGGGTGGGCGCTTGCAGTGGTGCAGTTCTATTTGCTCGCCACAACCACTTCATCCTTGCGCTGACCTTGCGCCAGGATCTCTTTCTCCCGCTTGCTCTGCGGGAGCTCATGTCCCAGATCCTGGCCTTGTCCCCAGACCTGCGACAGGAAATATCGGTCGCCATAGCGATGGAACACCAGCGTCGCGGTCTTGGACACCCGCGATGCCAGCACGCCGTTGGGCAGAGCAGTCGTCAAGTTGCCGCGTGCATCAGAAATCACCAGGTACCGCGTGCCCGATCCCACCAGTTTTACGGTGTAATCGCCCGCCGGCATTTCCTTCTGGTTCACCATGAAACTGAACGTTACCTTTGCTTTCATCATGTTCCCATTGAGACTCTGCGCGTTCGCGGCCACCACCATCAGCAGTACAGCCAGCATTGCGAAGAGGGAAACCAACGTTTTTTTGCTCATAACTTCTCCTTGTGTTGCAAATAACGTCCCCTCAACGTTGCTTTGCGATGTAGCGCAGACTTTCGTTTCCGCGCCCACACTTGCCATTGCATCACGGGGGCCAAATCGTACCCACGCCCTTCTCTTTGACGCCCCCTTCCCGCAACTGCTTGTAGCGGAATCTGTTACGGGTTGAACGGGCCAGCAGCGGACGACCGGCCGGGTTCTCCCCCGGCCCCCTGCCCACTATCCATCCTGATAGGCGGACTATCTCTGCGATGGTCCGCTGCCCTCTCGTCCCGCCGCCCGAATCACAAACGACACCTCCTCCACCGGCGCTAGCGCCGCCGTTGCGTGATACGATTTGCTCGTTCGCGATCTGCGCCGTAGGTGTGTACTCGGCTCGCTGTCCTGACGTACCAGACAGCCATGGCTTGGAGGTCGGCACAATTGCGAGCGCGCTTGTGCGCAACCAGCTATGAATGACCTGACCGCATTTGGCGACGCCGCCCGCAAGACCGCCTCTGCGCCGCGATCGGCATGGTTCGGCGGGGTGTCGCTATTGTGCTTGATGGCTTCCTCCCTCCTCGCCCAAGACTCCATTCCCGCCGTGGGCATCCCCACACCCGGCAGGCCCGGTCGGTCAGCGAGATTCCATCCGCAGCCTCCCTTGGGCACTACATCTTTGTTTGGCGCCGCCGTCACTTACAGTACCGGCGGCTTGTATCCGGTCAGCATGGCCGTGGCGGATTTGAATGGCGATGGTGTACCCGATCTGGTCGTGACCAATTCTGCTTACACCAGCCCATCCGGCACCGTAGGCGTCCTGCTGGGCAAGGGGGACGGCACTTTCAAAACCGCGGTGACTTACAAATCCGGCGGTTTCAATCCGACTTCGGTCGTCGCCGTCGATGTGAACAAGGATGGCAAGGTGGATTTGCTGGTGTCCAACCAGTGCCTGAACTCTGCCTGTCAAAACGGTGGCGGCGCCAACGCTGCCGGCGTGCTCAGTGTGCTCCTGGGCAACGGCGATGGAACTTTCAAAGCCGCCGTCACCTACAACTCAGGCGGCTACTTCGCCGCCAACCTGGCGGTCGCGGATGTGAACCGCGATGGCTTCCCCGATGTGTTGGTCACCAACCAGTGCGCCACCACCACTCGCTGCCCCATGCTCGGCGGAACCAACGGCAATGTCGCGGTACTGGCGGGCAAAGGCGACGGCACCTTCAAAACCGCCGTCACTTATGACTCGGGCGGCACCAACACTACCGCTCTAGTCATCGGCGATGTCGACGGCGATGGCAATCCCGACCTGATCGTCAGCAACTTCTGTGGCAGCGACGGCAGTTGCCTCACCGGCACCGTCGGCGTTCTGTTGGGCGATGGAGATGGGACCTTCGACCCGGTCACGACCTACAGCTCCGGCGCGTATGGTGCGGGCGGGATCGCCGCGACGGACGTCAGCGGAAACGGCAAGCTCGACCTGCTGGTGTCCAGCTATTTGGGTTCGGTCGGAGTGCTGCTGGGCAACGGCGATGGCACCTTTCAGGCTGCGATCAGCTACGGCTCCGGCGGCTATGCCGCAGGTTCTGTGGCCCTCGCTGATGTCAATGGCGACAACAAGCTCGACTTGGTCGTGTCCAATCAGTGCACCAGCACCAGCAGTTGCAGCAATGGCGCCGTCGGTGTGCTGCTGGGCAATGGTGACGGAACTTTCCAGGCGGCCACCGGCTACGGCTCCGGCGGATATCTCGCTCTTTCCGCTGCCGTCGCAGATGTGAACCAGGACGGCAAGCTCGACCTTCTGGTCACCAACCAGTGTGTGTCCTCTACCAGCTGCAAGAACGGCACCGTGGGCGTGCTCTTGAACAGCAATATCGCCGTGGCCAGCACCACCACACTTTCATCCGCTCTCAATCCTTCGACTTACGGTCAGGCGGTGACTCTGACGGCCACGGTCGTGCCGTCCACCGGTTCGGGCACTCCCACCGGGACCGTCACCTTCCTCAACGGCACGGCCTCGCTTGGGACCTCAACCCTCAGCAAAGGAGTCGCCTCACTCACCGTGTCGTCCTTGACCACCGGCACAGACTCCATCGTGGCCTCGTACGCGGGGGACCCCAATTTCCTCCCCAGCACTTCCACGGCGTTGTCCCAAACCGTCAACCAGGCCACCAGTACCGCCACCTTGGTCTCTAGTCTGAATCCATCGCTGGTCAATCAATCCGTGACCTTGACCGCCACCGTCAGCGGCCAATACGGCGGCACCGCCACCGGCACCATCACTTTCAAACAGGGCGGAACCACCTTCGGTACCGTCACCCTGGTGAATGGCCAAGCCAGCATCACCAAGACCGAAACCAGTGCCGGCACGTTCTCGATTAACGCTTCCTACTCCGCCGACACGAATTTCAAGAGCAGCACTTCCACCAACCTCCTGCAAGTAGCCAATAAAGCTTCCACCACCACCAAGCTGACTTCCAGTCCGAATCCCTCCAATTTTGGACTGTCGGTGACCTTTACCGCCACCGTCGCTTCCTCTGGACCAAGCACTCCCACCGGCTCGGTACAAATCCTGGATGGCACCACAACACTGGGTACGCCCAACTTGAACAACGGGGTAGCCACGTTCGCCAAGACCACCCTCTCGGTGGGCACCCACTCCCTGACCGCGGTGTACAACGGAGACGCTGCGTCGCTGACCAGCACCTCGTCTGTAGTCAGTCAGGTGGTCTCGCAGGCCATTACCACCACCACCATGACCTCTTCCTTGAACCCGTCGAAACAAGGGCAGGCGGTCACTTTCACCGCAACCGTCACCGCGCCCAACGAGAACCCCACTGGCACGGTCACTTTCACCGCCGGTTCTTCGGTCCTCGGCACAGTCACGCTGAGCGGGAATAAGGCGTCCCTCACCAATTCTTCCTTGGCCACAGGATCCACCGTCATCACCGCCACCTACAACGGCGGCACTGACTTCACCGTCAGCTCCGTCTCGCTCACCCAAGTGGTCAATCCCTGAGATGAAGGCGAAGCGGCCCCAGGCCTAGACCCGCCAATAGTCCGGACGCCAGTTCTTCACCGCCTGCTTGATCTCTTTGTTAGACAAGTTCTCGGTCAGGGCCCGCTGCGCCAGGGCCGGCACCTCGGCATCGGAGGCGAAGCGCAAGGCGACCAGTTGGCTCTCGCTGAGCTTCATCACCTGCGAACGCAGGTTCTCCGGCAGCAGCAGGGCCAGACGCAGGCGTTCTTCCAAGCGAATCACGCGGGTCTGCACTTTGATGGCATACATGCGGCCCTTCACGATTCCGCCCACCACGGCGGCCAGAAAGACAACGATGGCCACCGAGTGCAGACCGGGATGGCGCAGCAGCCAGTACACCGACACCAGCCAGCCCAGGGCAAGCACCGGCACAATGAAAAAGTGGAAGGGTGGATCGAAGCGAGTGTGGTTTGCGAAGTTCTGCGGCGTCGGATCAGCCATGGAGACTCCAGATGAAAGATTGAAAGCTCCACCAGCTTACAGGAAACGGCCGCTGAAGCCTTCGCTCCAGCGGCCCGTTTCCAACGCAACGTGCTGCTTACTGTCCGGTGCCGGAGAGAGTCAGTTTTTGCGGACTGCCGCCTCCGTTATCGAACACTGAGTAGGTGGCCTTCTCTGTACCCACAATGCTGGGAAAGAAGATGAAGGTCAAGTTGCAACTGGCTCCCGCCGCAATCGATCCCCCGCAGGGCGGGTTCCCGTTGTAATAGTTGGGGAAGTCGTCGCTATTGGTGCCCGTGACGCTGGCGTAGGAGATGGTCACCGGAACCAGACTCACATTCATCAGGGTCGCGGTGGCGCTCATGGACTGGCCGCGTGTGACCGTCCCAAAGTTGAGGGTGCTGGCCGGCTGGAAGGTAAGTGCGGTTCCAGTGCCGGTCAAGGAAATGCTCTGCGGGCTGGTGGGATCACTGTCGGCTACGCTTAGTGTGCCCGTCTGCAAGCCAATCACAGTGGGCTTGAACGTGACCTTGATGACGCAGGTGCCGTTGTTGGCGATCACCAAACCATTGGAGCAGGTAGTCCCGGTCGAGGCGACGGCAAACGCGCCGGTCGTGCTCAACGCGGGAGTGCTCAAGGTAAGGTTAGCACCGGTTTTGTTGGTCAGCGTCACCGACGATGACGCGCTGGTCGCGCCAATCGCGGTGGTGCCAAAGGTGAGCGACGTAGGACTGAAGGTCACGCTGCTGGTGCCGGTCCCGGTCAGGCCCACAATTTGCGGGGTGGCCGGATCGCTATCGTTCACCGCAAGCGTTCCCTTCTTCGCGCCGGTGGATTGCGGCGAGAACTGCAACATAACGGTGCAGCTCGCTTTCGACGCCAGAATCAGTCCGGAAGCCGGGCAGGTGTTCGAGGTGATGGAGAAGTCCACCGTGTCAATCAGCGTGATGGCGCCCATGGTGACGCTGGTGCTGCCATTGTTTTTCACCGTGACCGATTTGACCGCGCTCTTGGCTTTTACCACGACGTTGCCAAAAGCCTCGGTCGCAGGGGTTACCGACATGGCAGTTCCGGTCCCAGTCAAGGCGATGGTCTGCGCCGGGCTGAAAAAGCCATTGTCGTTGATGGTAACCGTGCCTACGGAGGTACCAGATGCCGTCGGCGTGAAGTATACGTACATAGTGCACACCTGACCGTTAGACATGCTGCCGCAGTTGTCTGACTCGCTGAAGGGCCCGCTCACCGTGATGCTGGAAATGTTGAGCGGTCCCACCGCGCTGAGTTTCACATACTGCGACCCGCTGGTAGTGTTCACGTTTTGCAGTCCGAAGGTCAGGCTTGATGCCGAACGGTTCACGGCTGCAAACGCGCTGATGCTGCGCACCCGGGAGTTGTAACTGTCTGTGAACAGGAAATTCCCCGTGCTGTCCTGGACCACCTGGTTGGGATAAGCCAATAAGGCGGATGTGGCCACGCCGCCGTCGCCAATATAGCCGGTTCCGGAGTCGCTGCCGCCGCCCGCGAAGGTTGTCATCGAGCCGCCTTCGTCCACCCAGCGCAACCGGCTGGAGTTAGTATCGGCGATGAACATATTGTCGTTCACGTCCACTGCCACCGATGCCGGATAGGAAAGGCCAACCTGGGTGGCGGGCCCGTCCCCCTGGAAGTAGCAAGCGCCGTTGCCTGCTACCGTGCTGATGTTCTTGGTGAGGGCATTCACTTCGCGAATGCGGCAGTTGTAAGTGTCGGCAATGAAGATATTGCCGACCGCATCGGTGGCGACGCCGTAGGGATTGGACAACATGGCGGCCGAGCCTGGGCCTCCGTCGCCGGAATAGCCATTCAGACCGATTCCCACCACGGTGTTGATAGTTCCGTTCACCACTTCCCGGATTACATTATTGGAAGAGTCGGCAATCCAAACATTGTTTGCTGCGTCCACGAACACCCCATAAGGGTAATACAGGCTCGCGCCGACAGCGGGACCACCGTCTCCGCCGTAGCCGCAGGTCGGAACCCCATTGACGATCCGTCCGGCAAAAGTGGTGATGGTCCCCGCGGTGTTGACCTCTCGAATCAGGCAATTGTAAGTATCGGCAATGTACGTGTTGCCCAGGCTGTCGCGAGCCACCCCGTTCGGGTTGGCAAGCTCGGAGGTCGTTGCCGGAAGGTTGTCGCCTGTGTAGCCGGAGACGCCGGTGCCCGCCAAGAATGTTAGATTGCCGGTGGACTGGGTCAAGTTGCGAACCAGTTCGTTGGAGCTGTCTCCAATGTAAACATTGGACAAAGCGTCTTCGAACACCCCGAACGGGTAATACAGTTCCGCGCCCAATGCCGGGACATTGTTGGCGGGAGTAGCCAGAGTGGCGCTTCCATTCCCCGCGATCGTGGTGATGGTACCCGCCGTGCTCACCTGGCGGATGCGTTCGTTGGAGGTATCGGCGATGAAGATGGTTCCAGCGCCGTTCACCGCTACTCCTTGAGGATAGTACAGACAAGCTTGCACGGCCGGTCCATCGTCGCCGCAGAAATACAACTGGCCATCACCCGCCACAGTGTTGATGTTGCCACCCACGGTGAAATTGCGGATGCGGAAGTTATATTGGTCCGCGATCCAGACGGAGGTGCCCGCGCTGTTGACCGCCAGGTTAACCGTGTAATTAATGAGCCCGGTGGTGGCGGGTCCGCCGTCTCCGGCAAAACCGCTCTGTCCGTGGGTCCCCGCAATGGTGCTGATGTTTCCGGTTGAATCGGCGACCTTGCGCACCACGTAGTTGTAGGTATCGGCGATGAAGATGTCGCCGGCGCTATCGAGGGCTAGTCCGTTCGGACTGTTCAGGTTAGCATTCACCGCCAGGCCGCCATCTCCCGCGAAGCCGCAGTTGCCGTTGCCGGCGACGGTCGAAATCGTGGTGCCCACCACCTTGCGGATACGGCAGTTGTTGCTATCTGCGATGTAAAGGTTATTGCCGCTGTCCAGCGCCAACTGCCCGGGATAGGCCAGCATGTGCGTGGTGGCCGTGCCTTCGCCGTTATAGCCGCACTGCTGAGCTTGCCCGGCTACAGTCGTGATGGTGTTAGTGCTGTCAATTTTGCGGACCACGCAGTTGTAGGTGTCGGAAACGTAAATGTTGCCGCTGCTGTCCACGACGACGGCTTGCGGGTTGCTGAAGTAAGCATTCAGCGCACCCCCGGAAACTCCGTCTCCCGCATACCCAGAGATGCCGGATCCTGCGACCACAGTGATGGTACCGGCGGTGCTCACTTTAAATACCCGCTGTTGGCTGGAGGCGACAATGTAGTAGTTCCCGGCGCTGTCCAGTGCAATCGCGGCGGGCTGGTTGAGGTTGGCATCAATGGCGGGCATCCCACTGGGGCCCCCGCCAACTAAGGTGGTGATGACGTCCTGCTGCGCATACGCAGCAGGTAGCAGCGCGGCGAACAGCGCGGCCAACAAACTAAGAGTGATTTTTCGCATCGCGAGATCTCCTTGAAAAATGTGGAATGGGGGTTCGCATCAGGGCTAGCTCGTCGGCAGTTCCGCACGCCGCGAAAGCTGAATGCTCTTGGTCCAGGTGGTGCCGTGCGCGTCTTTGTAACGGACGGTCAGAATGGGCGGCATCCCCATCTTCCAGCGGTCAAAATCTCGCACCGGCACCGTAAACTCCCGGCTCAAGCGCACATCGCGCTGATCGGGAAACGACTTGATGACTGCGTAGGAACCCTGCACCGCGGTATCCTGTGCGTGGTGTAAGGCGACCATCGCGTTCTTGATGTCGGCGTCGCTGTGATTGAAAATCTGCAAGGTGAGGGTGAGGGTGATGTTGTCGCCCGCTTGCTGGGCATGGCTGATGGCGTAATACCCGGCGAAGTCCCGGCCGCCGCTAGCGAACGCGGACGAGGCCAGCGCCAACACCACAACGAAGGCTGCCAGACGGCAACCCCTTTGCTTTCGGTTTTGCATACTACCTCCTGAGAGTTGTCTTGCGAATGGTGAGCGCAATGGGGAAGCACTTCTCGCGCTCAATCAGAAGAACGCAAACCGGGACAATTTCCCTTCTTGCCGAAAGCAAGAATTTGCAAGCGGCGCACTCCAGCTTTTCTCGCGCGTAAACAGCGCATTCGCACCTCAACTCGTGGCCCTCAGCGGTGCATAATAGGAACGGGGAGGATCGCGAAGAATGAAGCGGTTTTTTGTCAGTTTGCCAGTCGTCCTCGGATTGCTTGCGTCGGCCTTCGCGCAAAGCACCACTGCGGTGGCCGACCAGAGCGTCGCGGACCAGATCCTCGCCGACCAGACCTTTGTGGTTGCCCCCAAAGCGAATTGGCTGGATACCAAAGTGGATTTGCATCCCGGCGATCAACTTCAGATCACGGCTGTTTCTGCCGAGGCCTCTGGCGCTACCGCTTGTTCGCCCGACGGGCTGACCGAGTCCTCCGCCGACACGGCCACTCTTCCCCTCACTTCAGCGTTGCCCGGAGCCCTGCTGGCGCGCTTTCAGGAACACGCCATCCCTGTACTGGTGGGCTCCAGCCAGGAATTCAACATCACCACTGCCGGACGTTTGTATCTAGGCCCCAACACTCGCGACTCGCTGCACTGCACCGGCGGCTTCAACGTGACCGTTCACTTGGGGCCCAAAGCCCAGACTTGGGGCGCCGAATACAAGAGCAAG
>JANYBT010000110.1 GCA_025360645.1 Acidobacteriaceae bacterium
GAATCAGCAGGCTGTGAAAATGAAGGTCGTGACTGACGGCGCGAGACCAGTTCCGGTCGCGCACGGCTAGTTCGTAGTGCTCAACGGCGCTGCGGATTTCCTGCAACAAATCCGGGTCTGGACGGCGCGCCGCGAGCACGGCGGGCAACTCCAGCATCCGGCGCAACTGGTAGATCTCCTGCACATCGCGCAAAGAGAGTTGAGAGACCGCTGCACCCCGATGAAGGCTGCGTCGCAGAAGACCCTCGAGTGACAGGATCCGGATTGCCTCCCGCATGGTGTTGCGGGAAACGCCCAGAGAGGAAGCCAGGGGCAATTCCTGAACCTGGGTACCGGGGCGGAACTCGCCCTCGAGAATGCGCTGGCGGAGGAGAGTGGCCACCTGATCGGCCACACTTTCGCGGTTAATCTGGGTTCGATCCATGCTGAGAAATTGTCGTTCGGCTAAACGGCGGAATTTTCCTCTTAACTGTTCACGTTGTCAAGTGTTGAAATGTTCACTGTCGGTAGCACATGATATGTCCGGTTGAGATAGCAAGTGATATGTCCGCTTTGCGGGCGGCGAGGGTAGGAGACCATGCGAAGCATGGATTTCTACCCGAAGGCCGCGATGGAGCGGGCAATGAAAGTACAGGATGTGATGTTGCAGGCGATGGCGAAGAAGATCACCTGGTGGCAGGCGGCGGAGATTCTGGGGATCAGCGACCGGCACATGCGGCGCTGGCGGGAGCGTTACGAGGAAGAGGGTTACAACGGGTTGTTGGACCGGCGACGGGGCAAGCCGTCGCGTCGGCGCGTGCCGCTGGCGAGGGTGGAGAAGGTGTTCGCGCTCTACC
Organism: Acidobacteriaceae bacterium; assembly: GCA_025360645.1. GTDB lineage: Bacteria > Acidobacteriota > Terriglobia > Terriglobales > Acidobacteriaceae > JANYBT01. The sequence goes on from JANYBT010000110.1 coordinate 837, forward strand.
GGGAGAAGTATTTCGATCTGAACGTGCAGCATTTTCACGAGAAGCTGCAAGCGGAACACGGGATCGAGTTGAGTTACACCTGGGTGAAGCAGGCGCTGCAGGGGGCGGGATTGGTAGCGCGGGGACGGAAGCGTGGCGTGCATCGCAAGCGGCGCGAGCGGCGGCCGTTACCGGGGATGCTGTTGCATATCGACGGCAGCCGTCACCAGTGGTTTCAGGACGAGCGCTGGTACGACCTGATCGTGATTTTGGACGATGCCACCAGCGAGATTTACTACGCGCAACTGGTGGAAGAAGAATCGACGCAGACGGTGATGGCGGGATTGAAGGAAGTGATCGAGCGCAAGGGTGTGTTCTGCGCGTTGTATAGCGATCGGGGCAGCCATTTCTGGCTGACGCCGAAGGTCGGCGGCAAGGTAGACTACCATCGCCGGACGCAGGTGGGACGGGCGCTGCATGAGTTGGGCGTGCAGATGATTCCGGCCTACTCGCCGGAAGCGCGCGGTCGCAGCGAACGCAGCTTCGGCACCTGGCAAGGGCGGTTGCCGCAGGAGTTGCGGCTGCGCCAGTTGGGGACGCTGGAGGCGGCGAACCGATTTCTGCGGGAAGATTACATCGCCGAGTTCAACCGCTGTTTTCAGGTCGCGTCCAGGCAGCGGGGCAATGCTTTTGTGCCTTGCCGGAGTCGTGACTTGGAACGGATTTTCTCGCTGCAGTTCGAACGCAGCGTGAACCGCGACAACACGGTGAGCTTTCAGAATCTGTCGTTACAGATCCAAAGAGTACGCTGGCGTGCGACCTTGGCAGGCTGCCAGGCGGTGGTGCATCAGCACTTAGATGGAACCCTGAGCCTCACCCACGGCCCCCATTGTTTGGGACGATACACGGCCTTGGGAACGGCTTTGGAGACAACGAAAATGCCGGCGCGAGAGGCCGTGGAAAAGCCGCTCCGAGGAAAAGTCATGAAGCCGACTTTCCCTCAGAGCTTGGAAATCCCGCAAACTCCGCGGGATTCCCACTTTTCCACCGCCCCGACGGCGGCTGTCGGCTAACTAAAAACCGGACATATCATGTGCTACGAAAAGCGGACATTTTAACTTGCTACCGACAGTCCAAGCCATTCACCACCAAGGACACGAAGGTTCACGAAGGAAAAGCTTTGGGGATACGCAGGTTTTGGTCTGGTGTTGGGCGATGAAGAGATGGGGAGGTACGGTGCAGTGGGCCGGGGAGGCGTCTTTGTGATTAAATTCAGGACGACATGGATCCTCTAGAAGTTTCTGCTG
>JANYBT010000119.1 GCA_025360645.1 Acidobacteriaceae bacterium
CCGCAAATTTTCCTCGACATGAACAACTACACCGTCCCGATTCAAATACACGGCGTCGATCGTAAAACTCATTCCCAGGGTGTGCACTCCGCGGCAGGGGACAATCCACAGGCCCGCTTCGGAGGCGAGCGACTTGTGCCCGATGAGTCCCCGCAGCCGCGTCCACCAAGTGTTCGCCACCGTCACGCGTTTTGCGAGACACTGCCCACGGGTCAAGTTCCATGCGCTTTGGGACGATAGAAGTTCTCTTTTCATGCAAAGCTGAATGAGTAAAGAGTAAAGGGAAGAATTGGGGCAACGGGGGATTTTAGCATCTTGACAACTGCGCGAAACTTCGGCAGGCTTCCTTAACATCAACAGTTGCCTTGCCGCTTGCAGGTTTGCCGTCTGCGGCCAATAGATTTTAAATGCCAAGGAGAGTTATGCACCCACTGCAACGCCATGCGTGTATTCACGAGGTTCGTTCGTCCACAGCCCAACGGTTTTTGATTCTGGCCGGCACATTCTTGCTGCTGGGCACCAGCTTGATGGCGCAGGTGACGGTGGCGACCCAGCACAACGACAACTCCCGCACCGGGCAAAACACGGCTGAGACAATTCTTACTCCGTCGAACGTCAATGTTTCCTTGTTTGGCAAGCTGTTCTCTCGTTCGCTGGACGGCTACGTTTACGCCCAGCCGCTGTACGTGCCCAACGTGGTTCTGCCTGTACTGGGCACGCACAACGTGGTTTACGTTGCAACGGAGCACGACACGGTTTACGCGTGGGATGCCGATACGAACATCGGCAGCAACTCTGCCCCACTGTGGAAGGTGAGTTTCATTAATCCCGCGCAGAAGATCACCACGGTTTCCAGTAGCACCATCGGCTGCGGGGATCTCGTCCCCGAAATTGGCATCACCAGCACTCCTGCGATTGACACCGCGACAGGTACTCTCTATGTGGTGGCGAAGACCAAAGAGAATGGCTCGTACTACCAGCGGCTGCACGCGCTCGACATCACGACGGGGACGGAAAAGTTTGGGGGGCCAGTCATTATCTCGGCCTCGGTGCCGGGCACTGGGGATGGCTCCAGCAACGGGGTGGTCACTTTTGATCCCTTCCGCGAGGCGCAACGTCCAGGTTTACTGGTGCAGAACGGGACGGTGTACATCGGATGGGCCTCGCACTGCGATATCGGACCGTACCACGGATGGGTGATGGGCTACGACTCGCAGAGCTTATCGCAACTTGGAGTGTGGAACTCCAGTCCGAATGGCGGACTCGCCGGGGTATGGATGGGTGGCGCCGGGCTTGCGGCTGACTCCAGCGCGAACCTGTTCGTCTCCACTGGGAATGGCACGTTCGATGCCAACACTAGCGGCGGGCTTGACTACGGAGACAGCATCGTAAAGCTGGCGTTGAGCGGCGGCCAGTTCACCGTGCCGGATTCTTTTACTCCATGGGATCAGAATTCTTTCAACAACACTGACGCGGACGTGGGCTCCGGCGGCGTTCTGCTGCTTCCCGATCAGCCCGCCGGTTCGCTTTATCCTCACCTGCTGGCAGAAATCGGCAAGACCAATGAGGTGTACCTGCTCAACCGCGACAACATGGGGAAATTCAACGCAGCCGACAACAGCCAGATCGTACAAGACCTGAGCGGCGTGGTCGGCGGCCACTGGGGGATGCCAGCATTCTGGAACAACACCTTCTATTTTGGCGGTATATATGACAATCTGAAGGCCATCCCGTTCAACACCACTAGCGCTCAACTTGCTTCCGCGCCATCTTCTCAGTCCTCTACCTACTTTATGTTCCCTGGCCCCACGCCATCAATCTCCGCCAATGGCAACACGAACGGAATCGTGTGGGCCATCCAGACCGATGCCTATACCACGAGTGGGTCTTCCATCCTGCACGCCTACGATGCCACCAACCTGACCAGTGAGCTTTACAAGAGCAACCAGAGTGCGAATGACAATCCCGGCGGCGCAGTAAAGTTTTCTGTGCCCACCATCGCCAACGGCAAGGTTTATGTTGGCGCGGTCAAAAAGCTGACGGTATATGGACTACTTCCGCCGAGTACCCAATATTCCGTGGCCATCGCACCGTCCAGCGTGACCGTGACTGCGGGCGCAACTGCCACTTACACGGTTACCATCGCGCCGCTAGCCGGACATACGTTTAACGGCACTGTGACCTTGAGCCTTTCCGGCCTGCCGACAGGGGCCGCCGCCATGTTTAACCCGGCGACGTTGACGGGGCCGGGCTCGTCCATTCTCACGGTGACGACTACGGGAACTATTTCGCAAGGCACGACTACTTTCACGGTGACCGCGAAGACGTCCAACCCGACGGTAGTGCGGAAGGTCACGGCTAAACTTGTGGTGGGCGCGTTGAGAGCAATCAGCATCAACAAGGTGGGGAACGGAGTGGCGCTGAAGCCCACCCTCATTCGAACCTTGCAACATCGGTCTACCGGCCTGCGACTGGCACTAGCGTCCGAATCAGTTGGATGACTGCGGGTCCGATGGTCACAAACATCACTGAGGGCAGCACGAAAATAGCCATGGGCACAATCATTTTGATGGCCGTCTTGGCGGCCATTTCCTCCGCCCTCTGCCGCCGCTCCGTCCGCAGCGAATCGGAGTGGGTGCGCAACGCCTGGCTGACACTGGTTCCGAAGCGGTCGGTTTGCACCAGCGTGGCAACGAGCGAACGTACATCATCGACTCCAGTGCGTTGGGCGAGATTGCGTAATGCTTCCACGCGCGGCTTACCGGCGCGAATTTCCAGGTTGAAAAGGCGAAACTCATCGCTCAGGTCGGGATGCGCCGGCCCGAGTTCGTCGCCCACGCGGGTCATCGCCTGATCCAACGGCAATCCCGCTTCCACGCACACCACGGTCAAGTCGAGCGCATCCGGCAGGGCCAGAGTGATATTCAGTTGCCGGGCGCGGATCATTCGTTTCAGGAAAAAACGCGGGAGGATGAAACCGAATGCCGGCACCCCGATCAGCAGCCAAAGCGAGTCCATGCCGGTAAACGCCAGCACGCCGGTCAGCCCCGCGAGTGCGAACAGTACGCGGATTCCAAAGTAGATGGTGGGATAGCGGGGATCACGCAGTCCCGCTTGAATCAACCACGAGCGGGTACGCGATACCTCCGCGGGCGACAGAGGGAGAGCCCGGCTGAACGGATCGAGGGCCTGTTCCAGGCGTTCTTTCACCGGAAGCATGGGACGGGATGCGGCGCTGCGCCCGGACAATTCCTGCAGACGCGAACCCAACATGGAGGTCGGCGCTACGGCTGCCGCAGCAAACGAAAATGCCGCAACGGCGACGGTCACGAAGATCACGAGACTGAGCGCGAGCAGAAGCGTCATACTTGGATCCGAGTGATCTTGCGAATCACAAAATAGCCAATGGTCTGCAGCGTAATACCGATCACGATCAGGGTGTGACCAATGGGGTCAGTAAACAATGGGCGGATGAAACTCGGATTGAATACCAACATGCTGACCACCACGACGGGGGGAAGCCCCATGAGAAGCGCCATCGTCATGCGCCCTTGGGCGGTGTAGACTCTGACCTGCCGTTGGATCTTGAAGCGCTCGCGGATCAAGTAGGACAAATTGTCCAGGATCTCCGCAAAGTTGCCGCCGGTTTCGCGTTGCAGCATGACAGCGGTGACGAAGAACTTCACGTCCACCAGCGGAACGCGGTCTGCGAGATTCAGTAGGGCCTCCCGCACTGGAAGGCCAAATTTCTGCTCTTCATAGAGCTTGCGGAATTCGCTGGCCACCGGTTCGGCCACTTCGGTGGCGATCAGTTCCAGTGCGGTGGTGAAGGCATGGCCGGCGCGCACTGCCCGAGCCAGAGTGTCTATGGCTTCGGGAAAGCGTTCCTCAAAGAGTTGAAACCTCTTGGCCCGTCGTTGGGTCGCATATACATGCGGCAAGAAGAAGCCCACGACACCGCCCGACAGAGAGAAGACCAGGGGCTGGTTGAACAACAGGATGAGGATTGCCACCAGGATGCAGCTGGCCACCGATAGCAGAAGAAAATTCCCCGCGCGGGTCTGGAGGCCGCCCTGTTCCAGCATTTTCTGCAGCTGGGAGACTCGGTCGGAGCGTCGCAGCAGGGTGTCGAATGCGGGGATGCGACTCAGCATCTGATCGCGCAGAAAGGCGAGATCTTGAATCGGCGGGAGGCCACCGCTGTCTTTGGCATTGGCAATACGCTCCCGAATCAGGCGCGCTTGCGCATGGCTTTGGTCCAGCACTTGGGCGGCAACAAACACCCCCAACACCACTGCCGCAAAGGTTAGAATTGCGATCAACTCGGGCATCCTTAAATCTCCATCGACGATTCGAAAATGCCTGGACGGAGTCGGCATCCGGCCGTCGCCAGACGGTCGGCAAAGCGCGGTTGCACTCCGCTGGCGCGAAATACTCCGCGAACCTTGCCGCTCTCGTCGATCCCTTTGCGCTCGAACAGAAAAATATCCTGCATGGCGAGCGCGTCATTTTCGAGGCCGGTGATTTCCGAAATCGCAATCACTCGCCGCGAGCCATCCGAAAGCCGCGCAATCTGCACCACGGCATGAATAGCCGAGGCCACCTGCTGCCGCACCGCGCGGTCCGGGATGTTCAAGTTGGCCATGGATACCATGTTCTCGATGCGGGCCAGCGCGTCCCTCTGCGAGTTGGCGTGTACGGTGGTCAGAGAGCCCTCATGGCCCGTGTTCATGGCCTGCAACATGTCGAAGGCTTCTTCGCCGCGGACCTCACCCACCACAATCCGGTCGGGGCGCATACGCAGACTGTTGATGACCAATTGCCGCTGCCGCACCGCGCCCTTGCCTTCGATGTTGGGGGCGCGCGTTTCCAGGCGCACCACATGCTCCTGCTTCAGTTGCAACTCGGCCGCGTCTTCAATGGTGACAATGCGCTCGGAATTTGGAATGTATCCGGAGAGCACATTCAATAACGTGGTCTTGCCGGCGCCGGTGCCTCCGGAAATCAGAAGGTTCAACCGCCCTTGGACCATGGCGGAGAGCAATTCCAGCATGGGTTCGGTCAGCGTCTTGTTGTCCAGCATGTTGCGTGCGGTGACCGGATCGCGGCCAAAACGTCGAATCGAGAGACACGGTCCATCAATGGCCAGAGGCGGGATAATCGCGTTCACCCGCGAGCCATCCGCCAGCCGCGCATCTACCATTGGGGAAGACTCGTCCACTCGGCGCCCCACCCGCGAGACGATACGGTCAATAATCTGCATCAGGTGGGAATTGTCTTTAAACGTCAGACCAGTGCGCTCCAGCTTTCCTCCGCGCTCGATGTACACGCGGTCGAAGCGGTTGACCAGAATGTCAGAAATCCCCTGGTCTTTCAGTAGCGGCTCCAGCGGCCCTAGCCCAAAGATCTCATCGAGAATTTCTCGCGCCAACCGTTCCCGTTCGGCGAAGCTGAGAGGCACGGCCTCCGCGTTTACCAAATTGCGGATGATGACCAACACTTCGTCGCGCGCGGTATCGCCAGGGGCCCGGCCCAGCTTCTCCAGGTCAAGCCGATCGAGAATCTTGCGGTGCAAATCCGCCTTGACCTGTTGGTATTCGGTGCGCTCGTAAGTAGGAAGATTAGGCATGCTTTACCTTAGGTGGTACGGAAAAGAGACCATGCTGGCCGCGGATTGACATCGTCATTGGCGGTCAGGGTCGCGACCATCTGCGTGAAGGCGCGCGCCAGGTCGCTGTGATTGCTCTGGATCATCGGCGTGCCCCGGTCAATCGCGGTGGACGCGGCCACATAGTTGTTGGGAATGTGGCCCAACAGCTTGGCCCCCGCCGCCGTTTCCGCATCGGCGTCGCTGAAGCCGGGAATTTTCCGGTACCGGTTCAGCAGCAGGCGGAACCGTTCCCGCGCGCCGCTCTCTCCCAGATATTGCACTACTCGCGAGGCGCTCCACAGCGCCGCCACATCGGTGGTCGCCACCAAGATCACCACTTCGGAAAGGTTGCACACCAGTCGTGCGATCCCATCCAGGCGCGACGATGCGTCCACGACCACATACTTGTAGTGGCTGACCATGGTATCGAACAATCGCGCAAATTCTGCGGCGGTAAGGTCGGCGGCAGCCGCCGGAGTTGACGCACCCGCCAGCAGGTGTAACCCGCTTTCATGCCGGGTCACGTAGCTTTCCAGCAAGGAGGTGTCGAGGCGATGCAGGTTAGTGACGGCGTCGGTCACCGTGAATTGCGGCTTCAACTTCAAATGCAACGCTGCATGACCCAGCGGGGCCAGGTCGGCCAGAGCCGTATTCCCGTGCGAGGATTGCAGCGCCAACGCCAGATTCACGGCAATGGTGGTTGCGCCGCATCCGCCTTTTGCGTTGACGACGGTGAATACACGTCCGCGCGTTTCTTCACGCCGGATCTTGCGTTGCGCTGAGGCCAGCCTCACGAACGCTTCCAGCAAATCAGAAGTCGTGGTCGGGCGCTCCAGATACTCCCGCGCCCCGGCTCGCATCGCGGTCACAATCACGTGGGGTTGGGTCAAGCCTCCGATGGCAAACAGCGCCGCCTGGGGCAGTTCCTGATGCAGCAACTCCAGCGCCTGCAAAGCGGCCGCACTGTTGTCGCCCGGAATGTCCACCAGAATCACTTCCGCCGCCGTGCCGCGCAATTTGGCTATGGTTGCGTCTGCCGGCGTCATGGGTAGATTCTGTGTGCTCAATACAGCGTGGGCTACACTCGTGCCGTCCACCAGTACTTGAAGCACAGCGCGCTGTTCGGGGTCAGCCGCCACAATAGCCACAGAGAGTTCCGGCATGGTTACCGCGCCTCACGAAAGAAGAGTGCGTTGAGTTGGCCGTTCATTTCGCACCTTCAGGTTTAGCGCGGTTGGCAGGGGGCTCGGTCCCGGGCTTCTTGCCGTCGAACTTCTCCCGATCGAGGAAGGGCACTGGGTTTATGGGCCCCGGCGGGGGCTGCCCCGTGGCAGAAACGCGGTGTGCCGTGCATAAAACCATCAGCTCCGAATTGTTCTTCTGATAGCTGGTGCTCCGGAACAGTTGGCCCAAGATCGGAATATCTCCCAAGCCGGGCACCTTGTTGACGATGTTTGTGACCCGGTTGTCCATCAACCCAGCGATGACAAAACTTTGTCCATCTTGCAGCTCAAACTCCGTCTCAGCCCGCCGCGTGCTCAACGCCGGAATGGTGGTTCCACTCACGCTGAGCGCGTTGGCAAAGTCCAGATTACTGACTTCGGGAATTACGCGCAGGTGAATATTGCCATTGGGCATGATGTTGGGAGTGAATTTCAGCTTCACCCCAAATTCGCGAAATTGAATCGTAACCGCGCTAATGCCTTGCGCCGGCTGCACCACCGGAAAAGGAAACTCGCCGCCTGCCACAAAACTTGCTTCTTTTCCATTGGTCGCGACCAGGTTCGGCTCGGCGAGAATCTGCAGGAGGTTCTTGGACTGCAGCGCCTTGATGACTGCCCCCAAATGAATGTCTGGACGGAAGAAAAAAAGATTCAGCGCGTCGCTCACAGTCGCGGTGACGGCGGTTGGCGGCGGGTTGGCCGCCCTCGGAAACTGGTCTCCAATGGACCCCAGCTTCACTCCTCCAAACTGTCCAGTGGTGGCGGAGCCCAGGGTATTTCCCGCTCCGGTCGAGAACACGTTGAAGCCCAGCTCAGACAATGCGCTGCGATCCACTTCCGCGAACTTCACTTCCAACATTACCTCTTGTGAAGTGTCCGCGCCGAAAGTCATCGCGTTGATGATGTTCTTGGAATATTCTCCGGCGACCAGATCGGCTCGTTTCGAGACGTCTTCTGACGATACCCGCCCAGACAGCACCAACGCGGAACGAGATCCGCTCACCGAGATGTGCTCGTCCGGGAAAATCCGGATCATTTCAGCAGCCGCCCCGCTTACGTCCACATCGACGCTCAGGTCGTAGCTGGTTGAGCGTTCGTTCTCGTCCCATACCAGCAGTGAGATTTCTCCGGGTCCGCGTCCGCGAATCAATACCTGGTTGGGCGTAATCACCAACGCGTCCGCCACCGCCGGGTCGGTCACCGACACCCGCTTCATTCGCGTCGGAGTGTTGAGCAGCAGCGACTTGTTGACCATCACGTGCAACGGCCCTCCGGAGACCGCTTCCATCGAGGACACCGCCACTGGATTCTGGGCCAGAGCATGAAGTCCCCACCCCGCCAAACCTACCGCAAGCACGGCCGTGATCCACCATCGTTTGTCCGATCTCATTACTGGGCCTTGTCTCCGCTACCGGCGTCGGGGAAGTTGGTGACTTCCACCTTGTCCCCGCGAATAGTTTCCACTTTATAGGGCGTTGCCGCAGCTGGCTTTGCAGAGGCCTGCGCACGGGTCCTATTCATTTTCGGCGCCGGCGCTGAGCCGTTCTGGTACAACGCGTTCTCGAGCGCCGGAGCCAACGCTTGCTGGCTGGTATCCAGCGGATTTCGCAAAACCAGCTGAATGCGGCCTTCCGAGCTGGCCAAGGTCAACCGTTGCGCATCCTCGGGGGATACCAGCAGCGTGATGACAGCCGCCATCTGCGAGTCTCCCGCGCCATTGCGATCCATGCGCTGGCCAGTTGCGATTACTGCTGCATTCGAAAGCACCGTGGTCGTCTGTTTCTCCTGGCTGCCCGCCGGGTTTCCGGTAAGCAGCACATCCACCCGCGAACCAGGAGTCACAAATCCCGCGACCGACACCACTTCATTCACGCGCACAGAAACCGCTCTCATGCCGGTTGGAATCAAGGAGGGGAGTCCGGATCCGGCCTTCTCCGCGGCCAGCCGTCCGGGGAGGATGACCTCATTCTGTTCCACTGGCAAGATCAACCCGCGGCCGGCAATTTGCGATGCTCCTTTGAAATAGCCCGTCGGCAAGTTTGCAGCAGGCATGCGGACCACGCGCAGGTTGCGATCTTCCAGCTTGGTCCCGACTTGCAACGGCATGGCTGCCACTACCACGTCGGTTTCGCCCTGGTTGGTGACGCCGACCCTCGCCTGCAACGTTCGATACACGGCATAGCTCACAAACAAGCCCAGCAAGACCGCCACACTGCCGATCATCAATAGCCGCGAACGGTTCATCTCTGCTCCAGACTAAACCAACTCTACTGCAGCGAACTCGCCACCGATGAAAATACCGTATTCGTGTTTGACCCAATGAGCCGGATCGTGCCCACCACAATGACCAGGATCACTGCGAGCATTACGGCATATTCCGCAATGTCCTGCCCGTCTTCGTCTCGCCACAACCTATGCAATCGCAATTTCATCCCCGTCCCCCTTCTCCGGCCAACCCGCTGAGCAGGAAGGCTTCCGCGCCCGCTGAGCCTATCACAACCGCAATGGCTCGCCGCGGTGGGCTGGAAGCCATCGGATTGTTGCTTCGACCTATCATCGGCGGTAGCGCCGGTGTTTTCAAGTAAAATACGCGTTCTCTGCTGGGCCGCTCCGCGTAGAATCCTCTTTTCACCGGCTCGCCATCAATGCACGGTGCATCCAAACCGAAGTACCGCCTCTATCTGACAGCCTATCTCGCCGCTGTCCTGGTGCTCTACGCTGCGGTTTTTCGACTGGAGTGGGGAGCGATCAAGATCGGGTTTCCCGATTTCAGCATCTTCTATACCGCTGCCCGCATTGTGGCTTCAGGCCAGGGCAGCCAACTCTATTCTGACCACCTTCAGGAGTCTGTGCAGCGATCTTTTTCGCCAGCCGTCGCAGTGCGCGGCTCCATGCTGCCCTATTACCATCCGCCGTTTGAAGCATTGCTGTTTCTTCCCTTGCAGTACTTGCCTTATCTGGGTGCCTATGCGGTATGGTTTGCGATCAACGCCGCCGCCGTAGTTGCAGCTTGCCTCGTCATGCGCCGTAACCTGCCGCTGCTGGCCGCGTGGCCCCGATGGCTTTGCGTGCTGGCTGGATTCGCTTACTTGCCTGTCTTCATCGCGTTGGTGCAGGGCCAGGATTCGATTCTGGTGCTGCTCAGCTACACTCTGGCCTTCGCGGCGATGCGCCATGATCGTGATTTTGCGGCTGGCGCGTGGCTCGGCTTGGGGCTGGTCAAATACCACCTGATATTGCCTTTCGTTCTAGTGCTCGTTCTCGCGCGACGCGGCAAGTGTCTGGCTGGAATCTTGACAGTCGCAGCAGTCCTGGCCGTGCTCAGTTGGATGGCAGTTGGATGGCGTGGCCTGCTCTCTTACCCGGGATACGTCTGGCACTCGGAGCACAGCCAGAAATACGCCTGGAATGCGCTGCAAGGAGCCCGCTCAGACCTCAGCCTAGTGACGAACCTGAAGGGACTGCTTTTCAGCACGTTGCACGGTACGGATCTGGCAGTGATCCGCGTCTTGCTCGTGATTCTGTCCTTTGCGGTTCTGACCCTGGCTTACAGAGGGTGGAAGCAAGGCGCACGGCGTGGACCTCGCGGCCTGCAACTCGCGTTCGCCGCACTCGTGATTGCCACCGTTCTGGTCAGCTACCACACCTTCACCCAGGATCTTAGTCTGATCCTGCTGGCGATGGCTCTGACGCTGGACGGGCACCCCCGACCAACTCTTCTGTTATGCATCGCGGTGCTGTTTTGCGGTCCACTTTATCTGGTACTGATCACCCGCGTCGGCAACTTGCAACTCATCACGATGACCCTCCTGGTGATGTTCGCCACCATTCTTGTCCGCCTGCGTTCGCTTGCTTTTTCCGAAACAGGATGATCCCCAGCATCGGCAAATAAATCCACAGCACCGCCCATCGTCCGACCTGGGTGAAGTTCTGGGGTTGGTGATACCAACGCCATATTCCCGCTCCCCAACTGAAGCCTGCGGCCGCCAGCCACTCTCTGCGGGTCTTCGGAATCAACCACAGCACAAACGCGTCGAAGAACCAACGCTGCGGCATCACCGCCATCAGCAGCAAGACCACCGCGTCGCGGTCGCGCCAGCGCAACAGTGCCAGCAACAAGAGGGGGCCCGGCAACACCAAGAGCGGGAAAAAGTGCTGATAGTTCCCGAGTTGGAGCCACCACAGCAACGGCCACGATGGCATCCACAGCAGCGTCGCCGCCAATACCGCGAGGCACGCCAGCAGACCAGTGCGGCTCATGCGCGTAAACGCCACCGGGAACCCGACCTGCGGTTTTGCCATCGCCGCGGGCAGCAGCCATGGCAGAAATCCCGCCGCCAGAATGAGCGGTGACCATTGCGCTGTCAACATGGCAGCCCAATACGGATATGCGAAAAAGACCAGCAGCCCCTCATACCCCTCGGCGGTCACTCCAAAGGCTAAAAGTGCCGAGCTCAGTCCAAAGAAAATGCCCGCCGCCATTTCCGCCGGCAGCAGCACAAAAGGCAGAGCGAAGACCGCTGCGGTTGCGGGATACTGTTGTAGCGGCGTGTCATAGGGATTGCGTCCCCGCAGCAAATACTGCGCCGCCCGGATGGCCCACCCGAAGTCCGCTGCCCCCTGATGAAAATGCCGCAGCAGGAACCAGCACAACGCTCCGCTGGCCACTCCCGCCACTACCGAAATGCTCAGTCGTTTTCGCATCGCGCCTTCAGCTCGCTAAGTTGTACCATGAACTCGCCAGTCCCTTGCTTATACGCCGATTATCTGCGCTTCTGATCGCCCTGCTACTGGGCGCAGGCTCGCTCTATTACGTGCAGCGCGTCCTCATCCCCTACCAGAAGCAGGACGCGGTCGCTCACTCCCGCCCTCGCGGCATTCTCTCCGACCTCTATCCCCGCTGGATCGGCGCTCGCGAACTTATCCTCAATCATCGTGACCCCTATGGGCCAGAGGTCACCCGCGAAATTCAGACCGGCTATTACGGACGACCCCTTGATCCTTCGTCGCCCCTCGATCCCCATGACCAGCAAGGTTTCGCCCACCCCGTCTATGTGGCATTCCTTCTGCTCCCCACTCTCGGACTCCCCTTCACCACCGCGCAGACAATTGCGACCATCGTGTTTTTCCTGTTGACCGTCGTCAGCATCGCCCTTTGGGTTGCCCTTCTCCATCTGAGCGCTGGCCGCAGTGGCGCGCTTCTGATCGCGATTCTTACCCTGACGAGCTTGCCGGTGATCCAAGGCCTTAAGCTGCAACAGCTCTCTCTGCTGGTGGCCGCGCTGCTCGCCGTTACCGCTGCTCTGTTGGCGGGGGGCCGTTTCTTCGCCGCCGGAGTCCTGCTTGCCTTGGCCACCATCAAGCCGCAGCTCGCGCTCTTGCCAACGCTCTGGCTGCTTCTTTGGAGTTTTTCCCGCTGGCGCGAGCGGCAACGCGTCGTGTGGGGATTCACCTCCGCCCTGGCCGTTCTGCTCGCGTGCTCCGAAGCGGTTGCGCCCGGATGGATTCCGCGCTTTGCGTCCGCAGTCGCCGCGTATCGCCAGTATGCTGGCGGACACTCGATCCTGGATACTCTGCTTCCTCATCCGTTAGCGTTGATCCTCTGTCTGGCCGCGATGGCTGCCGCCGCTACCGTCTGCGCGCGCACCCGGACGGCGCTGGCCAATTCCCCGAAGTTCGCCCACTCCCTCGCGCTGGTGTTGGCCGTTACCGTTCTGATCGTCCCGATGATTGCCTATTACAACCAGATATTGCTGCTTCCCGCGGTGCTGCTGCTCTGGAGCCGCAGGCACGAACTATGGCGGAGGGGGCTCCCCACGCAAGCAGCTTACGTGATCACTGCCGCCCTCCTGTTCTGGCCTTTTATATCCGCCACCAGCCTCTCTCTAATCTCCCTTGCTGCCTCTCCTGTCACCGCCCAAGGCTTGTGGGCGGTCCCCTTCTACACCAGCCTCTACTTTCCTGTGGCGCTGATCGGTCTGCTGCTCCTGCTCCCGCTTCACCCCCTCCTCCCGCGGCCGGCCCCTCGAATTCAACTTAGCCCTTCCCGCCAGCGCGGAATCCTGTCATCATTCTTGGAGCAGGAGCGCCAGTAACCAATGTCCACCACCCCAAGCCCGCAGCGAGACCGAACTTCCGGCGTATTCCCAACCATGCTGTTCTCGCATGGGGATGAGCAGCGCAACATCATCCTCAACCACACTCCGTTTACTGTCGGACGCAAGGTGGATCGCGATTTGGTCTTTTCCGATCCCCGCGTCTCGCGCGAGCACGCCAAAATCGTCTTTGAGGGCGATGCATTCCATGTAATCGATGAGGGCAGCAAGCACGGCACTTTCGTGAACGGCCAGCGGGTGGAGCGCAGCAAGTTGGAGCGCGGCGACCGAGTTGAATTTGGCGCTCCGGAGGCTGGATTCCTCATCTTCCATCCTCTGCGCAACACCTCCAATACCGCGCGCGATTTTCTCAAGCAGCTTCCGGAGATGCACATCTCCAATGAAGCCAGCGACTTGGAAAAGCTGGTCATGTTTCTAGAAGCCGCCCGCAAGCTCAACACCACCGGCGTGCTCGACGAAATCCTGGTCACGCTGCTCGACGCCACTCTCCGCCTTACCAAAGCGGAGCGCGGCTACGTTTTTTTGCGCGATGGGACGGGGGTCTTCGGACTGGTCGCCGGTCGCAACAGTCAGGGCGAGCCCCTGCTCGACGACAAGACTATCTCGCACTCCGCGTTGGAAGAAGCAATCCGCTCGAACTCCGACTACCTGGTCACCGATACCAGTCAGTCTGTCGATCTCGCGGTCCGCCAGAGCATTGTCGCCTTCGATCTGCGAACCGTCATTTGCATTCCGTTGCGCAAGCCGCAGGTCAAGGCCACCCGCTCGGAAGGCGAACCCGGCGACGCGGCCAGCACCGAAGTGATCGGAGCTCTCTACGTGGACTCCCGCTTCGCTTCCCGCGACATTGGCACCGTCAGCCAGGACATTCTTCGCGCCATCGCGACCGAAGCTGCCTCGCTCATCGAGAACGCTCGACTGGTGCAGGCCGAAGAGTCGTCGCGCCGCTACCAGCAGGAACTTTCCATCGCCGCCTCCATCCAGCAGCGCCTCATGGCGGTCACCATCCCAGAAGTGCCTTTTGCCAAGCTGCGTGGACGCAATCTGTCGTGTAAAGAAATTGGGGGAGACTTCTTCGATGCCGTGAACACGCCCGAGGGCCTGGTGGCGATCCTGGCCGACGTGAGCGGAAAGGGAGTGGCCGCAGCCTTGCTGGCTTCCATCATGCAGGGCATGATCTACTCGCACCTTGGCTCCGGCATGCCCCTCACCGAAGTGGTGACTGCAGTGAACCGTTTCTTCACCCAAAAGCAAATCGGAGAAAAATATGCCACCATGATTGTGGCGCGACTGGGGCCTGACGGCGACGTGGAGTTCGTCAATTGCGGCCACATCCTGCCCCTAATAATTTCCAATGGCAAGGTCGAGCGACCCTCCCACGGCAACGTTCCGGTCGGCTTGCTTCCCGATATTACTTATGAAAGCGACCGCTGCCATCTCAAACCAGGCGACCGCATGATGTTCGTCACCGATGGCGTGACCGAGGCGGAGAACGCGATGGGCGAATTCTTCGACAATCCCCGCCTGGAGGAAGTGGCCGCCACCAGCAAGTCGCTGGAAGACATACTGGCTGCGGTCTCAGACTTCTGCGCTGGCACGCCCCTCAACGACGACTGCACGGTGGTCGAACTCATTTACACTGGCCCGCCTGCCTAGCTATCTGGCGTCGGCGTGCGTTTCCACTGTGCTCCACGTCTTGTCTACAGCGTGACATAGCGCTTCCAGCGGACACTCCGCGCACTTGGGGCCTCGCGCGACACAAAGACTCCGCCCATGATGAATGATCTGATGGGAAAACAACGTCCAGTGTTCCTTCGGCACCACCTGCATCAAGTCCCGCTCGATTTTTACCGCATCTGCTTGCTTGGTCAGTTCCAGCCGCCGCGAAATTCGAGTGACGTGCGTATCCACGACGACTCCGTCGTTCCTGCCAAACCAAGAGCCCAGCACCACGTTCGCCGTCTTGCGAGCCACCCCAGGAAGCGTGAGCAACTTCTCCATCTCGGCGGGAACCTCGCCGCCAAACTCGCTCACTACCCGCTTTGCCGCTCCCACCACCGATTTTGACTTGTTGCGAAAAAATCCCGTGGACCTGATGTCGGGTTCCAGTTCCTCCGGCTTCAGCGCGGCAAAATGCCTTACCGTCGGATACTTGGCAAACAATCCAGGCGTCACGATATTGACTCGCACATCCGTACACTGCGCTGAGAGGATGGTCGCCACCACTAACTCCCATGCGCTGCGGTGGCGGAGAGCGCACACTACGTTCGGGTAGCGCTCATCTAGTCTCCGCAGGATTTCGTGTACCCGCGCTGGTGCCAACGGATCGTACTTGCCCACAGACTTGGCTTTCTTCCGAGGCGAAGCCGCCGCCTTGGCCGGAGGCTTCAGTCGGGGGCGCGCCTTCGTGTTCGCCGTGGGCTTCTTCAGCCCTGTCACCGGGCCGCGATTCCCCACTACGCGCTCTTGCCAGCCGCTTTTTCCCGGACGCCTCGGCATCATACCTCTCGCCATTATTCACTCTCCGGCGCTCATCGTAGCAGAGTGCAAACCCTCCTTGTATCCACCTCGGCGTGGCCGCGACTTGGGGATGCGCGCTCATTGCCAGAACCACTAAGCTCGCAGTATGGCTGCAGGAGTTCCGCAGGTTTGACGCTCTCTGGCTCGCCTCGTTACCCTAGACCGTGCTCCCTGCGGCCGTCACACCCGGACAGATCTGGCGTCACGACCAATCCGGCCGCAACTATCTGGTGACCCGGACGTACGAGCAAGATTTTGACCAATACGCCATGTTGCGGCCGGCCGCCGGCAATGCGCCTACCGCTGATCCGCTTCGGATCCAGGTGACGATGTCGTCAGACGGCTGCTCTCTGTTAGGCTTCACTTTGGTCGCATAACCCCTCAGCATTGCCGAATTCCATATGACCGAACAAATCCTCGCAGTCGTCTTTATCTTCATCAAGACTGTCATTGCTGCAACTGGCTACTCCGGCATCGTCCTGCTCATGGCGATTGAGTCCGCCTGCATCCCGCTGCCTTCCGAACTCATTATGCCGTTTGCCGGTTATCTGGTCTTCGAAGGTGCCATGAAACTTTTTTGGGTCGCCACCGCTGGAGCCATCGGTTGCAACCTGGGATCGTTGGTCGCTTATGAAATGGGCTACTATGGCGGACGGCCGCTGGTCGAAAAATATGGCCGCTGGGTCCTGCTCAGCCACCGCGAACTCGACTGGGCTGACAAATTCTTCGCGCGCTGGGGACCCGGCGCTGTGTTCGTCGGGCGGCTCTTGCCCCTCATCCGAACCTTTATCGCGTTGCCCGCCGGAATCGCCCGTATGCCCCGCCTACGCTTCCATGCGTACACCTTTCTCGGTTCCTGGCCTTGGTGCTTTGGCTTGGCGTATCTCGGGATGAAGCTGGGCGAAAACTGGCGCTCCCTGGGAAAATATTTTCACCGCTTCGACGCTATTATCGGCGCGTTATTGGTGATGGGCGTGGTGTACTTTGTCTGGTCGCACTGGCAACACCGGCTTCGCTCGGAAAGCTGATCAGCGCCATCCTGTGCAGTCCGGGCTTCGATAAACATCCTCGATTCTTCCCGACGCGCGCGGCCCGTGTTAGGTTTGAACTTCAAGGAGGCACCATGAAACGTTATCTCTGCGCCGCCGTCCTGGCCTTGTTCCTGGCTGCGGGAGGCTCTCTCCCCATGCCCGCCCAGTCCACCTCCGGCCAGCCCTTTGTGGTCGAGTACTACTACAAGGCCAAATGGGGATCGGCCGACGAATTTTTTCGCCTCTTCAAAAAGAACCACTACCCGCTGCTGAAGAAGCAGGTGGCGCTGGGCCGCATGCTCAAAGTCACCATGGAGCAGCCCCGCTACCACTCCACCGAAGACGGACGCTGGGATTACCGCGTCACCATCGTCTTCGCCAACTCCGCCGCTGCCAACGAACCTTTCGACGAAGACACACTCAAGAAGCAACTCTACCCCGACCAGGACGCTTACGCGCGGGAGGAGCAGCGCCGCTTCGCTATCCTCGATGCGCACTGGGACGTTCCCTTGAAGACAGTGGACTTGGAAGCGAAGTAGCGGCGACGGGACGCCCGACCTGACAGCGTGGCATGAAGTTATTGACAAGCTGGCAGAGGGCGGACCATACTACCACCATGACAACCCATGCCGCTGCGCACCCTAGGTCGACCCGCGCCCCGCGAGCCGGGCGCCGTGGTTCCAGTATCGGCCTGCCGGCCGGACGAACCGCTGACCTCATCCGCCGCATCGAGCAGGGCCTGGAGTTCCAATCCTTGCGCCAGTTCGAGCGTTCCAGCGGATTGCCGCTGGCCGCCATCGTAGAGGTGATCGGCATCCCAGAGCGCACCCTGGCGCGCCGCCGCGCCTCGGGCCGCCTTTCGCCTGAAGAGTCGGAGCGCTTGTGGCGCCTGGCTACGGTGTTTGAGAAAGCTACGGCTTTGTTTGAAGGCGACAACGCCGCCGCCGCCCGTTGGATGGCATCGCCGCGCAAGCAGTTTGCCGGTCAGACTGCGCTGGCGTTTTCGCGCACTGAAATTGGCGCCCGTGAGGTGGAGAACCTAATCGGACAGCTCGAGCACGGCGTGTTCGCGTGAGCCTGACCATCTGGCGCATCATCAAAGCCAAGCATCGCAGCACTGCTTTTTCGGGGCTGGGGGTGCGCAGCTTCGGCGGCCGCTGGAACAGTCCAGGCGTCGCCATGGTCTATCTGGCGGAGTCGCGGGCGCTGGCGGCGCTGGAGTTGCTGGTGCATCTTATGGCCGCCGACCTGCCCTCCCGCTACGTATTCATTCCGGTGGAGGTTCCGGACATCCTGGTGGAGCCTTTAGACGCCAAGCGATTGCTTAAGGATTGGCGCGCGACTCCCGCCCCCACGCGTCTGCGAGAGATGGGCGACGCTTGGCTGGCGGGTGGGTCCTCGGCCGTGTTACAAGTGCCGAGTGCCGTGGTGCCTCGCGAATTCAATTTTCTGCTGAACCCCGCACATGCCGACTCGGCCAAGCTGGTCATCGGCGATTCCGAACCCTTTGATTTCGACCTACGGCTGGCGAAATCGAAAGGCGCGTAGCCTCCGCTGTGGTGATGCCGGATAAAAGCTACGGCAGCGAACTGCCTCCTAATCGACCTTGAGAAAATATGCGATTACTTTCTCGTACTGCTTCCACGGCAGCACTCGCTTGAGCGCGAGCTGGATCTTGGCGTCCGTTCCCACTACATATCTCAGCTTGGGGTTGGGGTTCTGCGCTATGCGAACCACCAGGCGCGCCACTTCAATCGGGTTTCTTTTCTTCACACTCTGCACCCGCTCTTTCATTCGCGCCCCGCGCTCCTGGTTCGGCGAGGTTCCATCCAGCGTTTTTTCGCCCAGCCGAGTGTTCCGGCTCCAAATGTCGGTTTCGTAAGAACCGGGCTCCACCAGCACCACCTTGATCCCGAGGGCGTTCAGTTCCAGCCGCAACGACTCGCTCCAACCCTCCAGGGCAAATTTGGAGGCCGCATAGCTGCTGATGGCAAGCGGCGCGCACAGCCCGGCGATTGAGCTCATCATGATCACATGACCAGACTTCTGTTGCCGCATCACGGGTAACACGGCCTGGGTCATCGCCACATTGCCGAAAAAGTTGGTCTCAAATTGAGTGCGGATCTCTTCCAGCTTCAAGTCCTCGGCAAACCCTGCCATAGCAAACCCGGCGTTGTTCAGCAGCACGTCTATGCGGCCGTAGTCCCGCACTACTCCGTCCACCAATGCGGCAATCGTCCCGAACTCGGTGACGTCTAACCGGCGCACATCCACGCTGCCGGACACCCCCGCATCAGCCGCCGCCTTCTCCAGATATTCCCGGCGCCCCAGGTCGCGCATACTCCCCACTACCTGGAACCCCGCCCTGGCCAGTTCGATAGTGCTCAGCAGCCCGATTCCGCTCGACGCTCCTGTGATCACTGCGATCTTCTTGGACATTGCATCTCCACTCTCAAGCTTTGTACCACGCCCCGGGTTGTTGTTTTCAGGATAAAAGTAAGAAGGCTGGAACCTCCCGGCTCCGGCCCGATTCTCCTCCGCCCTACTTCCTCAAGAACCCGTGTGAGCCTTAATAGGCTATGCGAGTGTCACCAATCAATCTGAACGAAAACACGCCCTTTTCGCACTCAACACTGCGCCCGCCCCATTGGACCCGCATTCTCCGCCGTTCGCTCCCGCTTCCAGCCCATTCGCTCCTCCAGCGGTTGCTTTTCGCCACCCGTTACGAGACCATGAACAATTGTCTTCTATCTCACAGTGCTCCTAAGGACCTAGCCGCTCATGGCCAAATCTCTAAAACCCGTTTCTGAGCCGTCCAATGCCGTCATTGAGCCCGCCAAGGGCAAGCTCGGGGTTATGATCCCCGGCATGGGCGCGGTGGCGACCACCTTTGTCGCCGGCGTCGAGGCTATCCGCAAGGGGCTCGCCGCCCCCATCGGCTCGCTCACTCAAATGGGAACCATCCGCCTGGGCAAGCGCACGGACGGGCGCACTCCGAAAGTGAATGAGTTCGTGCCCCTAGCCACCCTCAATGACCTGGTGTTCACAGGTTGGGACATTTACGAAGACAACATGTACGAGGCGGCGACCAACGCAGGGGTGCTCGATCGATACCTGCTGGAAAAGATCAAGCCGTTTCTTTCAAAGATCAAGCCTCGGAAAGCCGTCTTCGACCACAACTACGTGAAGCGAATTGAAGGGCCCAACGTCAAAAAAGGCAAGAACAAGATGGACTTGGCCGAGCAGTTGCGCCAAGACATCCGCGACTTCAAGAAGTCGTCGGGCGCAAGCCGCCTGGTCACCATCTGGTGCGCATCTACTGAGACCTTCATCAAGCCGACCGCCGCCCACCAGTCGGTGAAAGCGTTCGAGAAGGCCATGCTGAAGAGCGACCCGAAGATCGCGCCCTCTATGATGTATGCCTACGCTTCGCTGATGGAAGGCGTCCCCTTCGCCAATGGCGCGCCCAACCTGACCGTGGATATCCCGGCCATGCGCGAGCTGTCGCGGCAAAACGAAGCGCCCATCTGCGGCAAAGACTTTAAGACAGGACAGACCCTCATGAAGACGGTCCTCGCTCCCGCCTTCAAAGCGCGGCTGCTGGGGATGGCTGGATGGTACTCCACCAATATTCTCGGCAATCGCGACGGCGAAGTGCTCGACGATCCCGGATCCTTTAAGACCAAGGAAGAATCCAAGCTGGGCGTGCTCGAACACATCCTGCAACCCAGTATCTATCCTGAGCTTTACGGCAACATCTTTCACAAGGTCCGCATCAACTATTATCCGCCGCGCGGCGACAATAAAGAAGGTTGGGACAACATCGACATCTTCGGATGGCTGGGCTATCCCATGCAGATCAAAGTGGACTTCCTCTGCCGAGACTCCATTCTGGCGGCCCCGCTAGTCCTGGACCTGGTGTTGTTCCTTGACTTGGCTAAACGCACCTCAGAATTGCGCGGCATTGGCATTCAGGAGTGGCTCAGCTTCTACTTCAAGTCGCCCATGACCGCTCCCGGCCTCTATCCTGAGCACGACTTGTTCATCCAGCTGATGAAGTTGAAAAACACGCTGCGACACCTGAAAGGCGAGGAACTGATCACGCACCTGGGATTGGAATACTACGACTGAAGATCAGCAAAGGATGTGCGTCCCTCGCTGCTAGAGAGGCGCACGCCATCGTCAAGAGGTCGCCCGGCTCGCTGAATATCTTGACCTCGCTAAAACGGCATTCTCGGGACGATTTCGCTCTCGCGCAGAAAAAACTGAGCGGAACAAGTGCCGGAGCCACAGATGACCGGGATCAGTCCTGCGACTTGGCGGCGCGTGATCAACCCCAGGGTCCCGCACGAGGGGCAGGACAGCACGGCCCAGAACGGATCGTCTTCGCCGCCGACTTTACCGGCATTCTCCAGCACGAAGATCGTGCCAGGCGCCATCTGCTCGGGAATCCACTCGCTCAAGATATTGACTTCACCGGTCATATTGCCCCCTTGTGCCTGCGGTTGAGCTACGAAGAACCCTGGGCCCGGCGCGTTGCCGCGGCCGTCATAAAGACCGACTGACTGCGTTTCTTGATGGCTCGAATGTCCGCACGCACCTGGCGAACCGTATCGCTCAGGCAGATGGCCAGCATGGGCTGTCGCGCGTTGCGCAGCAGGTCCACGATTTGCCGCGCGGAAGTCTCTACATACACGTCCTGCCCATCGGTCAGCAGGTGATGCCGGGAACCGCTGCTGACGGTCTGGGCGAGACTTTGACTGAATTCCCGTTGCAGGAGGCGGATCACTCTACGCACACGTTGCAGCGAAAATCCACGCCGGCGCAATTCACAAATCACGGTGAGCGTGGTCAGATCGTCGAGCGAATACAGTCGGCGGTGGCCCCGGTGAAGCGGCGATACGATGCCGCGCTCGTCCCAGCATTGCAGTTGCCGGGGTGTGATCCCGGTCAGCTCCAGCACTTCGTTCGATGAATACAGTTCCCGCATCTGTTTCTCGGCAAAACATTCTGGGGGAAGAATGTTTTAAACATTCTAGGTTGAGTTGGGGCATCCGATTGTTGAAAAACCATGAATTGTGTTGCCGGAGTTGGTTCCTTGCCCGACCGGCACTTCTCGAAGCGGAGACCGGTCCTCGCGCTTTCCTCCGTGTCTTCGCGGTAGGTTTGGCGGTCGGCCGCCTGCGAATGTCAATCTGCCGGGCCGCCCACCCCAGAGCCGCGACTTTGGCGTTAGACGCAAGAAAGCATTACTATTGGTGCTACTCACACTTCTATGGGGAGAACAACCGGAATGCCTTCCAAGTCTGCCGTTATGCGGATTTCTCTGTGCCTGTTAATGGCGCTGACCTCGATTATTGTTGCGCCCAAGGCGAACGCTCAGGGTAAGAAACAGACGAAGGCCGCGAAACCCGACAAGGCTGCCCCAGCTTCGACGCCTGTGCCCGCCCCAGAAGCCGGCGCCGACGAAAAAAAAGAGGGTGACCCACTTTTCAAGGGGATGAAGTATCGCTCGATCGGACCATTTCGGGGTGGGCGGTCGCTGACTGCGGCGGGCATCGCCGGAGATCCGACAACCTATTATTTCGGCGGCACCGGCGGTGGAGTGTGGAAGTCCATCGACGGAGCGCTGACTTGGAGCCCGGTCTTCGATCATCAAGGAACATCCTCCATTGGCAGCATCGCCGTGGCCCCCTCCGACCGTAACGTGGTGTATGTGGGAACCGGCGAAGCCTGCATCCGCGGCAACATCTCGGATGGTGACGGCGTGTACAAGTCGCTCGACGGCGGCAAGACGTGGAAGAACATGGGTCTGAAAGACACACGCGCCATCGGGCGCGTCATCGTCAACCCGCGGAACTCCGACATCGCATTCGTGGCCGCGCTGGGACATCCGTTTGGCCCGAACAGCGAACGCGGCGTGTTCCGCACCACCGATGGGGGCAAGACTTGGGAGAAAGTGCTGTATCAGGACGAGAACACGGGCGCCATTGATATCGCATTCGATCCGGCAAATCCGAATGTACTCTTTGCCTCGCTCTGGCAGGCGCGGCGTACGCCGTGGACGCTCTCCAGCGGCGGACCGGGCAGCGGTATTTATCGCTCCAGCGATGGCGGCGGTACCTGGAAGAAATTGACCGAGCACGGCCTACCCAAAGGGCCATGGGGACGCATCGGCATGGCGGTGGCGGCAAATTCCGATCGCGTCTATGCCCTCATTCAGGCCGAAGAGGGCGGACTGTACCGCTCGGACGATGGCGGCGAGTCGTGGCAGCTCATCAATCCCGACCACAGTTTGCGCCAGCGCCCCTGGTACTACATGCACGTTATCGCGGACCCGCAGGATGCCGACCTCCTGTACATCATGAACGTGGATGCCTTCAAGTCCACCGACGGCGGGCACAGCTTCAACAAAGTGAAAGTGCCGCACGGAGACAATCACGGACTGTGGATTGATCCCAGGAACACGAAGCGGATGGCGCTGAGCAATGATGGCGGTGTCTCTGTGAGTACGGATGGCGGGAAGAGCTGGACCCGGCAAGACAACCAGCCCACCGCGCAGTTCTATCACGTAATCACCGATACCCGGACCCCTTATTTCGTGTACGGAGCGCAGCAAGACAACTCCACCGTTGCGATAGCGAGCCGCAGCGACGACGGAACGATTGGGCGGCCGGATTGGTATCAAGTTGGCGGCGGCGAAGCGGGATACATCGCGCCCTACCCGCCAGATCCAAATATTGTGTATGCCGGAGACTATGAAGGCAACCTGACGCGTTTCGACAAGCGCACCGGACAAGTGCAGAACATCGCGGTCAGCCCGGTACTGACCGACGCGAAAGGTGCGGCGACCCTGGAGCACCGCTTCCAGTGGACCGCGCCCCTGATCACTTCGCCGCATGACCCGAACGTCCTGTACTACGGCGGGGAGCGTCTATTCAAGACCAGCGATGGCGGGGTGAAGTGGGAAGCCGTGAGTCCGGACCTGACCCGCAACGACAAGACCAAGCAGATCGCTTCCGGCGGCCCGATCACCATTGACGACACCGGAACCGAGTACTACGACACCGTCTTCTCCATCGCCGAGTCGCCGCTGGAGAAGGGCGTGATCTGGGTAGGGACTGATGACGGGCTGGTTCAGATCACCCGCGACGGCGGAAAGCACTGGACCAACATCACGCCCAAGGACATGCCAGAATGGAGCCGAATCAGCCAGATTGATGTCTCGCCTCAAGACAAGGGCGCGGCCTATGTGGCGGCGGATCGTCACCAGAGCGATGACCTGAAGCCTTACATCTATAAAACCACGGATTACGGAGCGACCTGGAGCAAGATCACCAGCGGGATTCCAGAGACAGCATTCGTGCGGGCGGTGCGGGAAGACCCCAAGCGTCACGGCTTGCTCTACGCCGGCACCGAGCGGGGCGTGTATGTCTCGTTTGATGACGGAGCGAACTGGAAGTCCCTGCAGCTGAACCTGCCGACGGTTCCGGTGCATGATTTGGTCATCAAGAATGATGACCTGGTGCTGGCCACCCACGGGCGGGCGTTCTGGATTCTGGATGATGTCTCCCCGCTGCGCCAGTTCGCGGCGGACGTTGCTGACAAAGACAAGTATCTGTATAAGCCAGCGACAGCCTTTCGCTTCCACAATGGTGGTGAGGAACGCGCCGGAAAACTCACGGGGAGCAATCCGCCACCAGGCGCGGTGATCTACTACTACGTGAAGGCCGAGTCCAAGCAAGAGCCCAAGCCGGAGACAAAGATCGAGATTCTAGATGCCACGGGCAACGTGATCCGCAGTTATTCCAGCAATCGCACCTTGCCCGAGGACGAGGCGCTCACCCCGGACCAGAAGAAGCCCGAGAAGGAAATCAAGCAGGAAGTGGGGTTAAACCGGTTCGAGTGGGACTTGCGCTATCAAGCGGCAAGGCGCGTGCCGGGATACTACCTGTATGAATACCAGGATGGCTCCAACGGACCGCTGGCCGTGCCGGGGCAGTATCAAGTACGTCTGACTGTGGATGGAAAAACGCAGACTGTTCCGTTGGAACTGAAAGCCGATCCACGGGTGAAGATTCCGCAGGCGGACATGGAGAAGCAGTTCCAGACTTTGCTTGGGCTGCGGGATGAATTAAATCGGGTGTATGACGCGGTGAACCAGATTCAGGACGTCCGGCAACAGGTGACGGGGCTGGCCAAGCGTCTGCCCGCGAGTTCCAAGGCGGTGGCGGATGCCGCAGTTGCGCTGGATGCGAAGCTAGTGGCGGTGCGGGACGCGCTCGTCAACTTCAAGATCACGGCGAATGAAGACTCGCTGGCCTATCCGCCGGGGATTGACGGATCGGTGGCCTTCATCGCGATGCAGATTGCCGCGTCCTCAGATGCCGCGCCAACTGAATCGCAGATGCGGCAGGCCGAGAAATCGACCAGCGACGCTGAAGCATTGCTGACCAAGTGGACCGACTTGCAGCGGACGGACCTGGCTGGGTTCCAGAAAATGGCGGCAGACCAGGGAATTTCCGCAGTGGTGGTGCCCCCGGCCAGCCAATAGGCCGCGAACGGAGGGGCTGCGTGGTGTTGGACTGTTGTTTTGCATCAAAGTTTTGAGTGTCTATGGAGTTGCGATCGATACCGGGCGGACGAAGCACAGTAGTTCTCTATCTGTGCGTTTTTCTGCTCTCGGTCTGCCTGAGTGCGGGGCATGTTTGTCCGGACGGGCTCCACTCCGACCTGTCCCGACACAAGATTTCGTCTTCCCCCAATCCGGCTTGCTTGATTTGCATGGCAGCCCATTCCACCTTGCTGTTTCTGCTGCTGGTTTTGCTGCAATTGCTGGTCGCCCCGGCGAGTTTTCAATTTGTTCCGGCGGCGCGGCTCTTCTTACCGCCTGCCTTCCAGATGTATGTCCGTCCCCCTCCGGGGCTATAGTCGCGTTGCTGACGACGCTGCGGAGGAACCTGTCTGCAGACTCGCACTTTTCAACTTCCGTCTGACAGGAGTGAACCCATGAAGCATTTCATTTTTGCAGTTGTGCTCGCGACTTTGATTTCGACAACCATGTGGGGGCAGCAATCGACAGCACCGGCGGCGGACACCGCAGCCCTGGAACAAAAGTTCCGCGACATGGAGGACCGCATCATCGCGCTGGAGGGCCAGGTGCGGGCTCTCAAGGCAACGGCGGCACAAGCTCAACCGGCTCCGGTGACGAGTCCCGAGACAGCCACGGAACCGTCGCCCTTGGTGTCCGGAACTGCGCCCGCGGAGACTTCGGCGACCAGTTCGAGCAGTGCATTCGCTCGGCCCATCAATCTGGGAGGCGCATCCAATGCCGGAAAGGCGCTGAATCCCGACATCAGCGTGATCGGCGACTTTATCGGCGTGGCGGGGCACAATTCGATTTCGCCCTCTCCCGCACTCGAGATGCACGAGTCGGAAATCGGCTTGCAGGCCATTATCGACCCCTACGCGCGCGGCGACTTTTTTTTGAGTTTTGGCGAAAAGGGCGTCAACGTGGAAGAGGGCTTCATCACCTTCACTGCGCTGCCCGCCGGCTTTACCGCGCGGGTGGGAAAGATGCGTTCCGCTTTCGGCAAAGTCAACATGATGCACAACCATGTGCTCCCCTTCGTGGACCGTCCGCTGGTGAGCAACAGTCTGACCGGCGGGGAAGATGGCATTGATGACGCCGGGTTTTCCCTCGAGCACATTCTTCCCGCGCCCAAAGGAATATTTTTTGATGTAACGGCCCAGTTGTTTCGCGGCGACTCGGGCGGCGGCGACCAACTGGTGTTCCAGTCGCATCGCAAAAGCGACGTGAGTACGGTCGAGCATCTCCGCGCCTACAAAGATCTCACCGAATCCACCAACCTGGATATTGGGCTATCGTACGCGCGTGGGCACAACGAGCTCGGTAGCGCCTTTCTGACCCAGCTCTATGGGGTTGATGCCACGGTGCATTGGAAACCATTGCGGCGGGCCATTTATCACTCGTTCGTGGGCCGGGGCGAGTTCATCTGGAGCCAGCGCCAGCAACTCCCGGTGGAGCAGCGGGCGTTTGGTTTTTATACCTCGGGCGAGTATCAACTGGGGCGGCGCTGGTTTGTCGGTGGCCGCTATGATTTGTCCGATCGCAGCCGATTTGCCAACCAGACCGACAAAGGCGGATCGGCAATTTTGACCTATTGGCCGAGCGAGTTTAGCCAGATTCGCACGCAGTATCGCTATACCAAGTATGCTGAGAATATTGGCGCCCACGAAGTGCTGTTCCAAGTGCTGTTTTCGCTGGGAGCACATGGGGCTCATCCGTTTTAACCAGAAAAAGTTTATGAGGAGACAGCACTTATGCAGAACCTGAATGGGATACGTGCGCTGGTGGCAGTGACGCTGGGCATGGCGCTCAGCGCAACCCCGGCCGCCGCCAAGAAGCTGAATGTAGTCACCTCCACCAGTGATCTCGCGGCCTTGACGATGGAAGTGGGCGGGGATCGCATCAACGTCGATTCCATCGCTAAGGGCTATCAGGACCCGCACTTTGTAGAGGCCAAGCCCAGTTTCCTGCTTAAGCTCAAGCAGGCGGATGTCCTGCTGGTAGTCGGACTGGAGTTGGAAATCGGCTGGTTGCCGCCTCTGATCACCCAAAGCGGCAATCCCAAGGTGCAAGTGGGCGGTCAAGGCTATCTTGATGCATCGCAGTTCGCCGAAATTCTGGAAATTCCCAGTGGTCCCGTCTCGCGCGCCATGGGCGATGTTCACCCGCTGGGCAACCCGCATTATTGGCTCGATCCGGCTAACGGACGAAGGATCGCTCGCGGCGTTGCCAACAAACTGGGCGAGTTGGATCCCAACGACGCCCCCTATTTTCAAGATCGCTTTAAGGACTTTGACCGCCGCCTCAGCGACGCCGAAAAGAAGTGGGACGCAGAGATGTCGCCATACCGAGGACGCAAGGTCGTGACTTACCATAACTCGGCCACGAATTTCGCCAAGCATTTTGGGCTGAATGTGATGGGCTATGTGGAACCGCGCCCCGGCATTCCCCCTACCCCGGGCCACACCATTGAGTTGATGGGCCTTATGAAACGGGACAAGATTAAAGTGATTCTGGTCGAACCGTATTTTGACTTGAAGACCCCAGATTCCATTGCACGCGAGACCGGCAGCAAGGTCATTGTGTTTTTGCCGTCCGTGGGCGGCGAAAAAGAAGTGACCGACTATTTCAAGTTATTTGATTACGATATTGCTTTATTGATGAAGGCATTCCAGGAAACCAACTAGGAGCGCGAATGGAGATTCTGCCGTTTTTATTGTGGCCGTTTATGGCCAGCTTGATCCTGACCGGGATCCACGCCTACTTAGGCGTGCACGTGGTGGAGCGAGGCGTGATCTTCGTGGACCTGGCCCTGGCGCAGATTGCCGCCTTGGGTGCGACCATGGCGATTCTGATCGGGCTCAATCCGCACGGGCGGGGCGCCTATTTCCTCAGCCTCGGATTCACGTTTTTGGGCGCAGCCATTTTTGCCTTTGCCCGCAGCCGCCGCGGTCACATCCCCCAGGAAGCCTTCATCGGGATCGCATACGCCGTGGCGTCGGCAGCGGCTATTCTCACCATGAGCAAGGCCACCGGCGAAACCGAGCACCTCAAGGACATGCTGGTGGGGAACATCCTCGCCGTTTCAAAAAACGAAGTGCTGAAAACCGCGCTCCTGTACGGTGCCGTCGGCCTGTTTCACTACATCTTCCGCAAGAAGTTCTTGTTGATCTCCACCAGCCATGCCGAAGCCGAAAAGCAGGGACT
Organism: Acidobacteriaceae bacterium; assembly: GCA_025360645.1. Classification (GTDB taxonomy): domain Bacteria; phylum Acidobacteriota; class Terriglobia; order Terriglobales; family Acidobacteriaceae; genus JANYBT01. The sequence goes on from JANYBT010000119.1 coordinate 28,338, forward strand.
CAACGTACGCTTTTGGGACTTCCTGTTCTATGCGTCGTTCGGCTTTGTAGTAACCTCGTCCGTGGCGATTGCCGGCGTGCTGCTGGTTTTCTGCTATCTGATCGTCCCGTCGGTGGGCGCGATGTTGTTTGCCGACAAGGTGGGTCCGCGCCTGGCCATCGGGTGGACCATGGGCACGCTGGTTTCAGCGTTGGGAGTCTATTTTTCGGTGACGCTCGACATGCCGACCGGAGCGATGATCGTCTGCACTTTCGGCGGTGTGCTCATTCTCATGTTTCTGGTGCATGCCCTCTTCTTTCGTCGGCGCTCGGCCCCTGCGTCAGCCGGATCAAGGCCCTCAATCGATGAACGCATGGTGGAACAGCAGCGCTAATAGAAGAGCGCGCTAAATAGTGCGCCGAGCGAAGGTTGGGAACGGTAAGAGCGGCCGCATTGGCATTGGCTTCGACTGCGGCCCTAGGCTATCACTATCTGGCTACCGCCTCAGATGAACAGTTCGTCCTGCGGTCCGCTCGCCCCATTGCGGCGGCGCTTTTGTCCCAACAACACTTCCAGCCCGGTGGTCAGCGCCTGCAGAATCCCTGACAACTGCCGAATCGGCGAATTGACCGTCCGGTGAAGCGTGTCGGTGGTTTCTTCCACCCGATCCATGGTGCGGCTGATGAGTTCGTCGGCGCGGATGATTTGCAGCCGCGAACGGTCAATCACGTCGCTGACTGTAACATCGAGCCGCCCCATCTGGCCGCGTACCAGCGCGGTCGATTCGCTCAGGTTCCCCGCAATGCTGTCCAGCTTGGGGCCTAGCTTCAACAACAGGGCATGCGCATCCTCGATTTTGGGGCGCAGGTCGGTGACTAGAGCGTGCGCCTGCTCGATCATGGGCAGGGTCTTGGACTTCAAGTCTTCCGCGAGCAACGTCAGTTTGGCGCTCGTCTTCATCAGTGCGAGAGCAATTCCCAGCATGGCCAGCGCCTGCAGAACAACCGCTGCCGTGATCACTCCAATTAGGATCATTGTCGTGTGGTCCATGTCACCTCTTCGGGAGATTCAGCTCTACTAGCTCGACGACTTGCTCAGTCCGCCTGCTGGTTAGCTATTCGGGACGTCTGTGCTGGGCACTTCGTCCGTGGCCTCGTGATAGGCCTGCCGTCCGGCTTCGTAGGCATTGCGGAACTGCTGCTTCTGCTGGTTGACGGCATCTCTGCCGCGATCTACCAGGTCCGCAGCCTGGCTGCGCGCCCTGCGTGCCCGCTCTTTCAGCACATCCGCACCGTCTTCCGCGCGCGCGCGAAGCACTTCTCGAGTCTCCTCGCCAGCCTTGGGAGCATACAAAACACCTACCAGTGCACCCACACCTAAACCCGCCAAAAACCACAAGAATCCGTTACTATCGTTGTCCGACATAATGCCTCCTCAATCCCACTACAAAGCCGATGGTAGCACCCAGATGGAGGAAAAACAATTAGCGGAGGACCACCGCCTGTGACCTACGCCCTTGTGGCGCGCGGTGAAACGAGAGACAATCGGGGCAGGCTGTGGAGGAAGGTTTTGTCCGATCGAAAATACCGCCAACATGGATACCAGGATTCTGGCGGAAAAGAGAAAAAGAGCTTCGGTGAGAAGCCGCCCAAGCATGACCCCGACAACACCTTCGGGCCCCGACCGCTGCAGATGGCGGCCACCCGCACCGTGTCGCGCTGCGCCGAGTGTGGCAACATCCTGCTCTCTGGCGCCGACGCCTCCGGATCATGTCTGAAGTGCGGCTTCGCCCTTCACTCCTGTAAACAGTGCTCGCACTTTGACCCCTCCTGCCGCTTCGAGTGCGGTGAAAACATTCCGCTGCGCATCCAGCCTAAAGACAAGGTCAACGACTGCCAGTTTTATGCCATGCGGGTCATGCTAGAGAAAGAAACTTCCAGCCAGCCCATCGCTCGCCCCGACGATGCCCGCCGCGCCTTTGACAATCTCTTCAAGAAGTAAGCCGCAGATCCCTCACGGCTTTTGCGTCGGACGCAGGACAATCTCGCTGGCAAACGAATTCGGCGCTTGCGTCACTAGCATCGCTACGGCATGGGCCACATCCTGGGGGTCGAGCATCTTGCTGGAATCTTTCCCGGTGTGCGGACTGAATTCAGTCGCCACCGACCCAGGACAGATCACCGACACGCGGATATTGTGCCCGCGCAGTTCCTCCGCCACCGAGTAGGTGAGCCCGTTCAATCCCCATTTGGACGCCGAATAGGCCGCGCCGTTGAGCACCGCATTCTTGCTGGCGATCGAAGAAATGTTGATGATGTGGCCGCGGCCGGTGCGGATCATCATGGGAGCGAAGCTGCGAATGCAATAGTACACGCCGCGCAGGTTGGTGTTGAAAATCGCATCCCAGGACTCCGGTGGCAGTTCGTGCAGGGGGCGCCCGAAGACCCCGACGCCCGCATTGTTCACCAGAATGTCAATGTGACCGTGGTTCTTCCGGACCCACTCGGCCGCGGCTTCCACCGAGCCCAGTTCGGTCACGTCACACACCACTCCCTCAGCTTTTCCGCCGTCGCCGCGAATTTTCTTGGCGATGTCCTCAAGCAGCGCTGCAGTCCTCCCGCACAGGATGACCGTCGCTCCCAGGCTGGCGAGCCGCTCGGCGATGACGGCGCCGATTCCTTTGCTGGCGCCGGTCACGAACGCAATTTGCGCATCAAGAGGTCGGTTGGCGATGTCCATAGCCTTTAGATGCCGGGGGTGAGCAACGGGAGCCCCAGACCATCCCCCCGCGCTTCCCCGGCATCATAGCAGCGGAAGAAGAGCTCAGCAGGACGGGCATTCATCTTGCCTTAACCTGAATCTACCCATATAATCCGGCAGAACGAGAAATATGCGCGGCGCGGCGTGTCTGTGCGCGAGGCGATAGTTTTCGGAGCCTGTCAGCAAACTACGGTTTGAGCCCAGAGCGAAGGCCGGTTTGGCTCGCGGCCGTAGGGCAGGAAGCCGTTCGCAACTTCCCCGAGAGATTAAGGAGTAATACGAATGAAGAACATCGTTCTCGCGATTGTGCTGGGCCTCAGTGCCGCTGCCGTCGCCCCAGCCCAAACGGCCCCCGCCGCACAACCGCCTAAAAAAGAAATCAAGGACCCTGTAGAGTACAACGCCTACGTGGGCGCCTTGCAACAAAACGACCCCAACGCCAAAGTGAGCGGCCTGGAAGCCTACTTGCAACAGTATCCCAACAGCGTGATGAAGGAAGACGCTCTGGATGTTCTGATCACCGCCTACCAGCAGACCGGCAACGCTGCCAAACTGAGCGACACCGCCAACCGTCTGATCGCAGTGAATCCCGACAACGCCAAAGCGCTGGCTTTCCGGGCGTATTTTGAGCGCTCTTCCCAAAAGTGGCCCGAAGCCAAGGCGGACGCCGAGCGCGGGTTGCAGGCTCTGCCCAAGGTCACCAAGGTGGAGGGCGAGTCCGATGCCGACTTTGCCAAGCGCAAGGCCAATCTGGCTGCCGTGCTCAACAGCGTCGCTGGATTCGCTTCCATGCAGTTAAAAGACAATGCGGCCGCGGCGAAATACCTGCGGGCCTCCGTGGACGCCAACCCTACCAATGTGGAAGATATCTATCCGCTGGCTTTAGCCTATTTCGGAACCACCCCGCCGGATGACGTCAATGGCTTGTTTTTCATTGCCCGCGCCTCCAACCTGGTGTCCGACCCCAAGGGCAAAGAACAAATTTCCAAATTCGGCAAGAGCAAGTACGTGAAGTATCACGGTTCCGACGAAGGCTGGAGCGACCTGCTGGCGCAGACCGTCGCCACCACTCTTCCTCCCGCCGATTTCACCATTAAGCAGTACGTCCCGCCGACCCCGGCTGAGCAGGCTGCCGCCTTGGTCAAGGGCAAGACCGCCGAGCAACTGAAAGCCCTCAGTTTCGGAGAATGGGAGCTCGTGCTCTCTGAAGGTGCACAGGAAGATGCCGACAAAGTCTGGGCTGCAATCAAAGACACCAAGCTGGTGATGGAAGCCCAGGTCGTGGACGCCACCGCCACCAAGCTGATGATTGCCGCCAGTCAGGACGACATTGACGCTAAGCGCGCCGATATCGAGCTGACCATGCCCGCCGCCATTCCGGTCAAGCAGATCCCCAAAGTGGGCGCAACGGTTGACTTCGAGGGCTACCCTGCCTCTTACGACAAGAAGCCATTCCTGATGAAGATGGCAAAGGGAGCGCTGTACAGTAAAGAGGCTCCCAAGGCTCCTGCCAAGCCGCCGGTGCACCGCAAGCCAGCCGCCCACTAAGCCGTTGGAAGTGGGGAACACACACCTAAAAGGAAAAGGGCAGCCGACAGCGGCTGCCCTTTTCCTTGAAAGGGTTTAGATTAAACCGGGCGGCGTCAACGCGCCATCTTGCGCTCTGCAGCCACCGGGCGGACGCTTTTCGAAGGACGCTTGGCCCCCCGCAACTGCCGCACGTCAATCTTCAGCTCTTCCAGAGTCCGGCTCAAGGTGTTCCGATGCATCTGGAGCTGCTTGGCCGCCCCACACTGGTTGCCTTTGGTTTCCAGCAGGACGGCGATAATGAAGCGTTTCTTGAATTCGCGGACTGCCTCTGCATAAAGAATATTGCTTTTGTGCATCTGCGAGACGAGAGCTTCGAGCTGTTCTTTCACGGGTGTTTCCTCGTTTCTTTTAACTAATATCGTTTGCTTTTTACCAGATTTCAGTGTGACTCGGGTTTCGGGGCTCCTTCGGAGTGAGACTGGTCCTTAAGTAATTCCAATCCCTGGTGGAACCGGGAACGCAGTTCCGCAGGCGCGAGCCAGACCGCAGCCCGTCCCGCCACCAGAAAATACGGGGCCAACTCCGAACCTTGCAACCACTGTGCAGTGGGAGCGAATGCGGCCATTCCCACCAACACCACTGCCACCAACAATCCTGCACGCAACAGCCCAAGAACGCCGCCCAGCGCCCGATCAAACGCGCTCAAGCCTACTTCCTTCACCATCCACCGCGTTAACTTTCCGGCCATGCCAAACACAAACGCCACGGCGACAAAGATCACCAGAAACGCCGCGATGTCCCCCAGCCAAGCGGACTTCACATGCGGCTCGAACCAGGCTGACAGGCGATGATACTGCCACGCCGCTACGATATAGCCCACCACCAGGCCCGCCAGGCTGAAGGCGATATGGAAGAATCCCTCCTGCACCGCTTCCACCACCGAGAACGCCACGGCAGCCACCATCACCCAGTCGGCAATATTCACTCGCTCCGCCCTTTCTTGCGCCTCAAACCGCCAGCGATTTGCCGGTCAATAGGCTGTACGCCTCCAGGTACTTGTCACTAGTGCGCTGGGCTACGTCAGGTGGAAGGGCTGGCGCCGGCGGTTGCTTGTCCCAGCGGATCTGTTCCAGGTAGTCGCGAACGTACTGCTTGTCGTAAGAGTCCTGCACCCGCCCCGGCTCATACTTGTCTGCCGGCCAGAAGCGCGAAGAGTCCGGAGTCAGCACCTCATCCGCCAGCGTGATGCCATTGGCGGTGCGCCCAAACTCGAACTTCGTGTCGGCGATGATGATGCCGTGCTCACGGGCGTGATCGGACGCCTTCTGGTAAATCCGCAGCGTCAGATCGCGCAACTGCGTGCTGGCTTCTTGCCCCACCATGTGGCACATGCGCTCAAACGAGATGTTTTCATCGTGTCCGCTGGCGGCTTTGGTTGCCGGAGTGAAAATCGGTTCCGCCAGCCGGTCGGATTCCTTCAGCCCCGCAGGCAAAGCGATCCCGCAGACTTCGCCGGTCGCCTGGTACTCCTTCCAGGCGGAGCCGGAAAGATAGCCGCGCACTACGCATTCGACGGGAAACATTTCCGCACGGGCAACGATCATGGAGCGGCCCCGCAATTCATCCTCATACTTCCGGACTTCGGCGGGATATTGCTTCACATCGGCCGTCACCAGGTGATTGGGCACGATGTCCTTCAGTAAGTCGAACCAGAACAGCGAAAGCTGGGTCAACACGCAACCCTTCATGGGAATTCCAGTGGCCAGCACATAATCAAATGCCGAAAGGCGATCAGTGGCGACGAACAGCAACTGGTCGCTGCTCAGCAAATACACGTCGCGGACCTTGCCGCTGGCATGGAGTTTCAGTTCGGGAAAGTCAGTCTGCAAAAGGACGGGGCGGGTGGCTTGTGGGCTCATATGTTGAATTGTTATTGCGAGAATCGAGTGGCAATTCTAGCTGGTTCCAAAATTTTGTCAACGGCATGCGTCACACTCTCCTGGAGAAATCTTCGCGGGCAGATTGCACTTTGTTTCTTGCCGGTGATGCAGTGCAAGCGGTTAGCGAACGAGGTGGCGCAAATCGCGCATTGTGGAAAAGCTGAGGATGGCTCTGGAAAAATATTCCACGCACTCGCGATACAGCTTGGGAAACGTCGCTTTTCTGCTTGTGCAACGCCGCTCTTCCGCTTGGGAAACGTCGCTTTTCTGATTGCGCAACGTCGCTATTCTGATCACGGTCCCGCTAGAGACCGCTCAAAGTAGCCCACCAGTTCACTGGTGGGTGCCGCGCCCCACAACCCCCGCCTCCCGGAGGGAGGCCTGAAAGAGGGTCGATCATCCTACGATTGCCATAGGAAGTATTGCCGCGGAATCTATCGAGTCTTGATCGGGGCGGCGGAATCGGCTCACCGCATGTTCCCTGGGCCGATGCTTGTTGCCTACGCCGTCGCCCCAAACCTCACCGAAACCAGCTTCGACACCCCCGGCTCCTGCATGGTCACCCCATACAGCACCGGGGCGATGCTCATGGTCTTCTTGCTGTGGGTGATGAGCACGAACTGCGTTTTCACACTCATCTCGCGGACCAATTCCGTGAAGCGTGCGATGTTGGCTTCGTCCAATGGCGCGTCCACTTCGTCCAGAATGCAGAACGGACTGGGCTGGTATTGGAAGATGCCGACCAACAGTGCCAGCGCCGTCAGGGCCTTTTCGCCGCCAGATAGCAGCAACACGTTCTGCAGCTTCTTTCCCGGAGGCGAGGCCACCACGTCAATTCCGCTGTCCGCGCTGTTCTCTTCGTCGGTCAGGCGCATGAAGGCGTGGCCGCCGCCGAACAGCTTCTTGAACGTGCTCTGAAAATTCTCGTTGATCCGGTGAAATGCTTCTTCGAACTTCTCCCGCGAGATCTGGTCAATCTCCTTGATGGTGGCTTGCGTGTTCTCGATGGCGTCAATCAAGTCTTTGCGCTGCGTTTCCAGAAACAGGTGGCGTTCGGAGGTCTCTTTATACTCTTCCAGCGCCATCATGTTGACCGGGCCCATGTTGTCGAGCCGAGTGCGGATTTCGCGGTAAGCGGTGTCTTGCTCGCTCAGTTCGTTACCGCTGACCACCGCGATGGTTGCGTCGGCCATTAGCACCGGCCGCTCGATGCCCAACTCGCTGAAGCAGGTTTCGCCCAGGTACTGCAAGTCCGACTGCAGCTTGGCCGCCGCCGCCGAAAGTTCGCCCCGGCGATCCCGCGCCTGGTCGAGCAACTGGCGGGCGCTGCGCAGCAACTCGTCAATTTCGCCGATGCGGGCCCGCACTTGTTCTGACTCAAATTGCAATAGTCCGCCACGCGCTTCTCCCGCGTTGCGTTCCCCGTCCCACGCCACCAAGGCGGCTGCCAGTTGTTCATTTTCGGCTTGCCGCTGGGCAATCTCCGCCGTGGCGCTTTCCATCTGCCCCTGCAGAGCGGCCAGGCGCTGCTGCATTTCCGTGACTAGCGATTCGGTGCGCTGCAAAGTTGCGGCCGCCGAGCGGTGGCGTTCTTCCAGTGCGGCGACCCGCGCCGCTTTTTGCGACGCTGTGGCTGCAGCCAGGTCGCGCAGCGAGCGCAGGGCCGCCAACTGCTCCAGCCCAGCTCCCAATTGAGTTTCCAGTTGGCCGCGCTGCCCGTCCAGCGCCGTAATTTCCGCCTGGCGCGAGCCCATCACGGTTTCCTGTTCGCTGCGTTCGCCAGCCAGCCGTTTCAATTCACGCTCGCTGATCTCTACTCGCTCGCGAATGCGCGTCATTTCCGTGTCGAGCTGCTGCAGCATGTGGCCGGAGGTCATGGACTGTTTGTCGGCCTCGCGCCTCTCCTCTTCCAATCGGCTGAGCAGAGTCGTCAGCTCGCCGATCTCACGCCCCAGCAATACTACCTTGGCTTCGCCCTGGTGCAAGGCTCGTTCCAGTTCCTCCATCTGCCGCAGCAGGTCGCGCAACTCGCGCTTCATCGAAAGGGGGCCTTCCGAGCGCTGCTTGCCCCCGGTGACGGTCACGTTGTGAAAACACTCGCCCGAATGCGACAGGAAAAAGGCGTCGGGATTTTCCAGCGCCAGGCCACGCGCCGCGCTGGCGTCTGGCACCATAAAGCCGTCGCGCAGTTTCGGCAAAATCACTTCCAGCGATCTGCCGAATCCGTTGAGCACGCGAATGCTGTTCTTCAACGGCACAATCGTGGCATTCGGCGGCGAGAACTGCGTGCTCTCGTCGGCGACGAACGAAAACTTGGCTTGCGAATCTTCCGGATGCACCAGGAACGTGGCCCGCCCGTCCACATCCGCTTGCAGCAGCCGCAAGCCTTCGTTCGCCGCGTCCCACGACTTGACCACGATGTAATTCAGTTCGTCCCGCAAAAACTCCTCGACCACCCGCTCGTAGCGCGGTTCCACTTCCAGAAAGTCGGCCAGCACCCCCGCCGGCTTCATGCCCCCCTGCATCGCTCCCGACTGGAAAAGGCGCTTTACCGAATCGGTCGAGTAGCCGTGCTCGGCGATCATGGCTTCGAGCGATCCCTTCTTGCCCAGCCCTGACGCATACTCCGCGCGCAGCCCGTCGAGGCGTGCCTTGGCTTCGCTTTCTTCGCCACGCTTGCTTTCAATGGTCCGGCGGACCTGCGTTGTCTCCTCGGCCAAGCCCTTGGCGCGCTGTGACACCGATTCGAATTCCAGTGCCAATTGCCCGCGTTGTCCCCCAAACGCCTCCACTTGCGACCTCGCCGTCGTCATCTCGGTCGTCAAGCGGTACCACTCGCGTTCGATTCCAGCCAGGCGCTCTTCCGCTTGCGTCCTCTGGTTACGCTGGTTCGCCGCCGCCGCCGCCAACTCCATAATGGTCTTGCGACTGGTTTCCTGGTCCAGTTCCAGCCGGGAAAGATTCAGCCCTGCAGCGGTCGCCTCCTGCTGGCTCAGCGTCATCTCCGCATTGGCTGCGGCCAGATCCGCGGCGGCTGAGTCCAGTGTCTGCTGGTGGGCCGCTCGTTCCTGGCTCAGCGACGTCCAACGCTGCTCCACTTGCGCAAGCTCAGCTTGCCACGCCGCCGACCGCGCCACTAACTCCACGTTCCGCTCTTCGTTGGTGCGGCGCCGCGCCTGGGCGCGGTCGCTCTCAATCTTGATCTCGCTCAGCCGATCCAGATTTTGCCGCGATTCCGTTTCAATCGCATACCCGCGTTGCATGCGCTCAGTGTGCTCCGACTCCAGTTGCTGCACCGCATCGCTCTGATGATGAATGTCCTCGGAGAGCTGGTTGATCTGCGTATCCAGCCCCGCCCCGTCCTGCTCCATTTGGGCGAACTTGCTGGCCAGCACCACCCGCAGCTTCTCCCGCATCTCCTCGCGCAGCTTCGCGTACCGTTCCGCCTTCTTGGCCTGCCGATGCAGCGAATTCATCTGTCGCGTCACTTCTTCAAAAATGTCGTTCACCCGGTTCAGGTTCAGCTTGGCATCTTCCAGCCGCGCCTCGGCCAGACGCTTCTTGGTCTTGAACTTGGTGACCCCCGCCGCCTCTTCAATAATCGCCCGGCGGTCGGTCGGCCGGCTGCTCAGTATCTGCCCAATCCGTCCCTGCTCGATCAGCGCATAAGACTCCGGTCCCAGTCCCGTGCCCATAAATATTTCCTGGATGTCGCGCAGACGGCACAGCTTGCCGTTCAGCAGGTATTCGCTGTCGCCCGAACGGAACAAGCGTCGCGTCACCACAACTTCGCCCGCCTTGAACTGCTGCTGAAATTTGCGCCGACGGATCTTGAGCACTACCTGCGGTCCGGCTTGCTCTTCGGGAGCACTGGACTCGGCATCGTCACCTTCGCTGCCCCGTCCCGGCTGCGTTTCTTCCGTCACCTGTTCGGTCTCGGCCGCAGCGGTGGCGCGGATCTCGGCTTCGTCCCAATCTTCGGCTGGCAGATCGTTCTGGATCTCAATTTCGGTGGGTTCGTTCGCGCCCGGCCCGGAGTATTCCTCCGGATCAATCAATGTCAGGCAGACCTCCGCCATGCCGGTAGGCTTGCGATCGCGCGTGCCCGCGAAGATCACGTCCTCCATCCGCGAACCACGCAACGACTTCGCCGACTGCTCCCCCAGCACCCACGAGATGGCGTCCGCAATGTTCGATTTGCCGCACCCGTTCGGTCCGATGATGGCGGCAATGCCCTCGCCGTGGAACTTCAGTTCGGTGCGGTCACAGAAAGACTTGAATCCCAGGATTTGCAGCTTCTTTAGTTTCAGCAACTCTAGACTCCTTACCGGTCTTCGTTCCCCCAGATCGCGCCGCGATGGGCCCAATTCTGGGCATTGCAAAGACCCGCTTGCGGCGTTGGCTGGGACGCGTTGCGAGTAGTCACTTTGATGGACATTCAAAGCCGCCGGTTACTCTCCGGGTTCCTCCCCGGATATTTCCCACCCCAAAGCCTCCACCAAGCGCCGGGCAGAGGGAATCGAATGGGTTAAGAGTAAAGCTGATTCCCGTTGCGGTCAAGACATAAACGCAATATATTGCGTACCTATTCCAGATAACGCCTTATGTTGCACACAGATTGCAGCAAGTGTGCGGTTTTTGCTTGAGGGGAGGATGTCGCAGTAGGATCGCGAGAGCAACTTGATTCTGGACCTGAAATGCGGAGAATGCAACCGCAATCAAGCCGGTTTTTTTGGCTTAGGCACCGTCGAGTTTGGTCAGCACAGGCCCCAGCACGTATGCCACGAAAAAGCCTATGACGTAGATCGCGGCCGCCAACCAAAGCAGAGCCACACTGAGCCGGCTCGCTTCGCGACAGGCTGAGGACCCATTTGGGTTGCAGGCATCCGGCCTGCGAAAGCGCGGAGCAATGTAATACGTATTCAAGAAACTCAGTGCAATCAGGATGCCTGAGACTGTGAATGTCCACTGTTTGTGCCGCGATAGCGTCACCAGCCAGGGCAGAAACGACAACGTCGATGCGACTGAGGCCCCCAATCCAAGCAAAACCAGCAGAGACGGAAGCGCACAGCAGAGCAGAGTGCTCACCGAAGTGAACAGGGAAAAATAGCTCAGTAGTGATGAGCGCCTTGTCTCGGAAGGTGTGTTCATTTCGCGCCCTCTTTCAGGATCGCCCGATAACGAATCGAGTCCGGCCCCTTGCCCTTCGCAGCTTCGGGAATTATGCCCTCAACCACAACCAAGAGCCCATTCATCGCGGCCGCGACCGGCGCGGATGGCGAATCGGGGATGAGCTCGATCACATCGTTCGACCCCGAGACTTGCAGTGCAGTCTTGCCGTTCGCCACCCCCACCGTGCCTGCGACCGACGCAGCGGACTGCTTCATGGTGAATCCGTTCTTCGTGATAGCATCCTGCAACTGCTTTAAGGTGGTCCGGTTGCCCGGTTTCATTTTGACGGAGGCGAGTCCTTTGTCAAGGCTCACCTGAACTGAGTCCACACCAGAAACTGATTTTAGAGACACGCGCACGGCGTGTGCACAAACTTCTCAATCCATGCCAAAAACAGTGATGTCGATCTGGCGGATCTCCGCCGCCGACGTGGCCATCAGGACGAGAGTTGCAAATACGACGGTCAGTTTTTTCATAAAAGCCTCCTGGCTAATGGGAATGCTGAAAGAGTAGATAGCTGAAGTTGACGGCGAAGCGCACGCGCTCCCTCGGGAAGAGCGTGCCGAGACACTGATACACCGGAAGCTGCGCGCCGAAACTCACCGTATAGTTGCGGTAGATCCCCAGCATGGACGGGCCGAGGAACACTTGGTGCGCCTGGGTCTGGGCCACGCTCGCTCTGTGCTCCAGAAATTGGCTTGAGCGCTCCCCGACCAACTCGCCAAAAATGCGCCAGTCCCACTTGTCGGGCGGTTTCCGCCACTTCGGCGGACGGTAGCCATAAACCAGACTGTAGTCGAATGCGATGGGGCGCCGGTCGCCATTGTGCTCGGAAAATTGGGTGTAGGTGCCTCCCACCCAGATGTAGTGGCTGCGCGAGGCCATGCCCGTCACCACTCCTGCCATCGCCCCGGGCAGGTTCGTGGTGTGTGCTACCCCTGGCAATCCGGATTGCGGGCCTGGGACCACAACGCCCGCGAACGCCGTGCTCTCGAAGCGAGTGCCCACCCGACTGGCTCGGTGCTGAAATCGCCACGCCAGAGTCGCATCAAAGTCCGCTCCCGGTTGTATCCGCGTGGGTGGCAGGGTCGTAGCGCCGAATACCGCTGGCGTAGTTACTGAAATGGTGAGGTGTGGGGTGATGCCATAGCCGATCAGTCCGCGAAAGGACCCTTGCGACCCAAACTCCGTGCTCCGGCCAAATACCCCGGCATCATAGCTCCACTCCCCTTGCGAATTTGTTGGCGTTGCCAGCCCAAATACCGGGCCGTGTCCTGAGGCGACGGCGTTCCACGGCAGCCCCAGAAAAAATAAGAGCCAAAATACCAAAGATTTCATAGCCTCCTCCATCCTGTGCCCACAAACACACTTGTGCGTGGCTTTGCGTATAGACGCAGGCGAACAAGGGACTCAGATCCTAAGGATGGATGGGGATGCGGTTGGCCAGGGTGGCGGCAAGCCTTGCGTCAGTTGAGCATTGCTAGAGGCGTGCAGAAGAACGAATTTTGGGAAGGGCTCAAGAATGGCGACTGTGATGACGGGATGCAACCGGGGGGAAGCGGTCACCTCTGCAAATTTCAACGCGGTGTGTTCTACCTTCGTTTCACAGCAAGGATGATGGCTGTTTCCCATGTGGCAATCGCCTGCCATCTTCTTGCAACACGCCATTTCGGCCGGCGACATGGTCGGAGTCGGCAGACAGGCGAGGACGGGCGTACCAGCACAAGCAAGTAGGACAAGCAATGCCGCACAATACCTGAACCCGGCTCCCATCCACCACATCATACTCCGGCAGCGGGTGGTTCAACGCAGAGCCCGTGAAGCTACTTTTTTCGCTCCACCAAAAACCTGGCCAGCGCCTTCAACGTCTCCGCCCGCTCCCCAAACGGATCGAGTTTTGCTGCGGCGGAATCCACCAGGTCGTCGGCTTTCTTGATGGACTCATCAATTCCAAACAGCGACGGATACGTCACCTTTTCGGCCGCGGTGTCTTTGCCCGCCGTCTTCCCCAGTTGCTCCGAGGTCTGGGTCACGTCGAGCACATCGTCCACAATCTGGAAGGCCAGGCCGATGGACTCCCCGAATGTGCGCAGCCGGCCGATAGCATCCTCGCTTCCGCCCGCATAAATTCCTCCGCTCACCACGCTGGCAGCAATCAATGCTGCCGTCTTGGCGCGATGGATGTATTCCAACGTCTCCAAGCCCGGCCTGGTCCGTTCCGCTTCCAGGTCGACGACCTGGCCCCCGATCATGCCCTCCACCGTTCCGGTGCCATGCGCGATCTCAGCGATGATGCGTACCCTGGCTTCGGCGGGACAGCGCAAGTGCGCCAGGCACTCATACGCCTGCGTTTGCAGGGCGTCTCCGGCGAGGATGGCTACCGCTTCTCCGAACACCTTGTGACACGTGGGACGTCCGCGCCGCAGGTCGTCATTGTCGAGCGCTGGCAAGTCGTCATGGATCAGGGAATAGGTGTGCAGCATTTCCAGGGTCGCCCCCAGGTCTGTGATGCCCTTGGGGAGAGTGCCCGCGATCATGCGTCCGGCTTCCATGCACAGGATGGGCCGCAGCCGCTTCCCGCCCGCGAACACGCTGTGCCGCATGGCTTGGTGAATGGACGTCGGGCGCTGGGTTGCGGCAGGGAGCAGGCGGTCGAGCGCAGCATCGGTCAGCCCCTGCCCCTGTTCCAGGGTGTGTTTTAGCATGGCTAGGCAGTATAGCAACCGCGCGCGTCAACCAGCAGACGAAAATCCTGGCCCATCCCAGGGCCCCCTATCGACGCCAGGGCTGCAACCAAACTCTAGGTCCCGCCCCTCTAGGCCGCTGCCGCCATTCTGCTCATCTGGTTCAGCAGGGCCTGCAGAATCTGCGCCGCGTCTCCGCTGGTACACATGTCGGTGGCGCCCGCTTCGATGGCGGCGGTCCACATTTCTTCATCCGCCAGCCGGTGGGTGCAAATGATGGTTAAACCGGGGAACTCGCGGCGTAACGCGGCGATCTCCGAAAAGTGCAAAACTTCCATATCGACAATGAGTGCGTTCGCGCGATGACGGGCGACCGAGGTGCACGCCTCGTCAAACCTGCGCGCAATATGAATGGAATCCAAATGCGGGGCGAGGGCGGCAGCCAAGCACCTCGCCGTGCCCATGTCGCCTTGAAACACCACTACCTGGAACGGTTGCATACGACTCCCCTACTCTGCCGCGTTTCGCGGCTGCTTTTCCGTGCTTCACCAAACCGTGACGCGCGAAAACCTCGGGGACTAGCGACGATCGCTAGTGTTTCGCTACTTTCCCAATTACCGGCTCAAAGGGCTCCGCTTGCAGCTTGCCATTTTGCTTCATCAGGATTTCCACTTTGCCCTCGGCCTCTTCCAGTTCTTTCCGGCACGAGTTGGAAATCGTCATCCCTTCTTCAAAAAGGGTCAACGACTTCTCCAGTGGCACTTCGCCCTGTTCCAGTTCGTGGACGATTTTCTCCAGACGCTGCAGGCACTCTTCAAACTTGGCCAATGCTTGTGCTCCTGCCCGTTATTCTATCCCTTCAGTACCATGCGCCGTCCGGGAATTTGTGTGTCCGTCGGCAAAATCTCTTTCCCAATTCGGGAGCGGCTAAACCGGGACCGCAGGCCGCGCCGTGCCCAACGCCTCCAGCACGTCCACCGCGGAACTATACCGCCCCATCGGAGCGCTGATCTGTGCTCCCTGCACCATGTCGCGCACGGCAATCAACATCTCGCGCGCAATCGCCACCCCTTCCGCACGCGCCGCCTCGGGACTGCTCGCCCTGCCCATTCGCTCAATCACCGAGTCGGGCACCGACACCCGCAACTCGTTTTTCATAAACTCGGCATTCCGCACGCTCACCAGCGGCCAGATCCCCGCAATCACTGGGATGCGGCAATGCTCAGTGCGCCGCAGGAACGACTCCAGCAATGCCAGGTCGAACACCGGCTGGGTTACCGCATACTCCGCTCCCGCTTTTACTTTGTATTCGAAACGCCGGATCTCTTCGTCCATGTTCGCCAAGCCCGGGTTCGCCGCCACTCCGATGACGAACGCCGTGCCCGGCCCAATCGGATTCCCCCCCAGATCCAGCCCCCGGTTCAGGTTGTGCACAATATTGACCAGGCCAATCGCATCCACGTCGAATACCGCAGTCGCATCCGGATAGTTGCCCATCTTCGGCGGGTCGCCAGTTATGCAAATCAGGTTGTGAAGGCCCGTCGCCGCCGCCCCCAGCAAATCACTCTGGATGCACAGCACGTTACGGTCGCGGCAGGTGTAGTGCAGGATGGCTTCCATGCCTACCTGCTGCTGCACCAGCAACGAAAGCGCCTGGTTGCTCATCCGCGCCGAAGCCCGCGGGCTGTCCGGAATATTGATGGCGTCCACCCCCACCGACTTCAGAAACCGCGCCCCTTCAATTTCTTTCGCGATGTCGGTGCCCTTGGGTGGCACGATCTCCACCATGGTCACGAACTGGCGTGCCGCGATCTTGGCTCCAAGATGCGAACGTTCCGCCAGCGCCACCGTCGGCACCGCCTTCACTTGTGCCGTCACACCCTCGGTCACCGCCTTGGAAGTCTTGGCCCGCGCCTCTCCCACCCGCATCGCCGCTTTCATCACTCGAATGTGGTCCGGCTCGGTACCGCAGCAGCCACCCACCAGGCTCACTCCCGCAGCCACAAATTTGCGCGCGTAGCTCGCCATGTATTCTGGCGAGCACAGGTAGATGTTTCGTCCTTCCACCGAGCGCGGCATTCCGGCGTTCGGTTGCGCCGCCAGCGGCAATGTTGTCGCCGCCCGCACTCGCTCAATCGCATCCAGCATCGCCACCGGGCCCACGCTGCAGTTGCAGCCAATCACGTCCGCTCCCCACTGTTCCAGTTGGGCGGTAAAGGTTTCCGGGTCGGAGCCATCCAGACAGTTGCCGTCATCGTCAATGGTGACTTGCGCCACAATGGGGATCGTCTTGTGCACATCGCGCGCGGCCAGCAGTGCCTGGTGGATCTCCTCCAGGTACCCGAAGGTTTCCAGCATGATCAGGTCCACTCCGCCTTCGATCAGCGCCGCAATCTGTTCGCGGAACGCCGAGCGCGCTTCCTCGAACGAAGTCTTGCCTAACGGCTCAATCCGGATGCCCAGCGGCCCGACCGATCCCGCCACCCAGCAATCGAAGCTCTTGGCCGCTTCCCGAGCCAGCCGGGCTCCAGCCCCGTTGATCTCCCCAACCTTGTCCCCTAAAGTGTGCCGCTCCAGCCGGACCCGGTTTCCCCCAAAGGTATTGGTTTCAATCATTTCCGCGCCTGCCTGCAAATATTCGTGGTGGATGCCGCGAATCAGGTCCGGCTGCGACAAATTCAGCTCGTCGTAACAGCGATTGATGAAAATCCCCTTCGAATACAACAGGGTGCCCATCGCGCCATCGCACAGCACGGACGATTGTTTCAACCGGGCAAGCAGCTCTCCAGCCATAGTTTCTTGAGAATACAGCAAGCTCTGTTGCGGTGCACCCCCATCCGACAACGCCAAACGTCCCCGCGCGCCACAAAATCGGCGCTCAACCGTCTGTTATAATCCGACTTTTGCATCTAACAACCCATCCTGATGACTCTTCGGAGTTCCAAGTTTTGAAACGAGCCAGCTTCGGCACATTTGCGTTAATACTTTCCAGCCTGATACTGGCCACCCTGGTACTGGCCAGTTGCGGCACCGCGCCCAACACCCAGACCGGGGGCAGCGGCCTCAAGTTGCGCATCGTGGTTTCGCAAAGCGTCGCGTCCCTGCTCAGCGCCCCCGGCGTTGTCCTCATTGATGCGCTGCTGGATGTGCGGGCTCGAGTCGCCACCATTTCTGCCGGAAACAACCCCGGTTTGCTGCTGGTCACACCCGACAAGAAGACCACCATTGCTTTCAGCGTCATCGACACTCGCCTCAACTACGTTAACAACACCAACGAAGCCTCCAGCGGAAGTACGCTCTTACCGGGATTCACTGAGAGTCTGGTGGTGTCGCCCGACAGCGCAACCCTGTTCGCCGCTGTGCCCACCGCGCCCGTCACCGGACAGTCGCCGGGTGCCATCCAGTTGGTAAACCTGTCCACCAACATGATTTACGCCACGGTTCCGGTGCCTTCCGTCCGCTACCTCGCCGTTAGCCACAACGGCAACCGGGTGCTCGCCTTCAGCGACAATCAGAACTACACCAGCGTAATCACCCCCGCCAACGTCGGGACCTCCACCCCTGCCGTCGTGACGGTCGGCGGCTTTGATCGTCCGGTGGCCGGCTTTTTCAGCAGTGATGACAACATTGCCTACATCCTGAACTGCGGATCGGAGTGCGGGGGAAGCGTGGCCAGCGTGCAGACCCTCGATCTGGTGACCAACACCCCCGGCACGCCCCTACCTGTCGACGCGGCCAGCACCGGCCTGCTCAACGGCAACACTCTCTACGTCGTGGGTACGCCGACCACCTCGCCCGCGAACTCCTGTACCGGACAAACCACCGCTGCCACCACCTGCGGTCGCCTCACCGTAGTCGACGTCAGCCAGATGACCGTGACGACTTCCGGCATCGTGATCACCGACGGATACCACAACCGCATCTCTCTCGGACCCAACGGCCTGCTGTTCATCGGTGCCCGCACCTGCACCAACATCACCGGCATCGCGCCCGCCGAAATCCGGGGCTGCCTGTCGGTATTCAATACTGCAACCTTAGCGGTGACCATCCCTCCGCAAACCGGCGACGCCACCGGCTTCCAGCCCATCCCCAACCGCAACGTCATGTATCTGACCCAGGGCGGCGAACTCTGGATCTACGACACCGGCACCGGAACCCCGGTTTTGCAAGTCCTCCCCCCCCAGATCGACATTTCGGGCGACGCGGTAGACGTCAAGCTGATCGACTAGAAGCTGATCGACTACAAGCCGACGGGTAGGAATCTCCAGGGAAAGGGTGGCAGTCCCTCAGCCGGGTGCCCCACCCAACCCTCCTTTCTGGCTTGAGTGGGCCAGTTCCAATGCTTTTGGGAAAAGCACGGCTTCACCCCTGCGGCTAGCAGCCCCCAAGCATGGGGTTTTAGCCCCGAGCGCCCCTACCGCCCCGGTTCCAGCACCGCCTCGTGCCGCTTCGCCTTCTCCACCGCCTGCGCTGTGAACGGCATCTCGAACGTCGTACCCTCGTACCACGCCTTCCACTGGTCCATGTAGTACGGGCTCTGGTAGATTCCCGACTCGCCGGTCACCAGGTTCGCCGTGCTGTGGTCCAGGTCGCTCAAGTCATAGGTGGCGCGCTCGGAGGGCCCAAAGTCGCGTCCCACCTGCTTCACCGTGTATCCCGCCCCGCTCTGCTCGTGCACTCCCGGTCCCGTCCCGGAACCAAACACTGGCAAACGGCTCAGAACCAGATTGCGAATCTCCACCGGCGACGCCTTCCCCCATTTCCAGTCGTTCAGGTTGGCCGGGATGTCGCTCCGCTTCAGCGCCCCTTCCATCGCCTCCACCAGCAGCGCATCGTAATTCGCCGCATCTTTCGGCAACCAGCGCTGCGGCTGGTTTTCCAGAACATTCTCCAGCCAGACCGGCGAACTAAACCAGTGATAGCTCTGCCAACTCAGCTGCCCCTTGGCTGCCGCCTCATCTTTTGGCGAAGGGCCAAGCTTGGGTTCCAGGATCAGCCGTACCAGTTCCTTGCGCGCATTGGTCTCAATGGTCGGGGCCGCCGAGTCTGTGCTCATGCGCCCGTTCCAGTCACGCAGGATCTCACGCGCCTGCTTGGCCCGCTCGGAAAGGCTCGGGGTGCGGTCCATCGCCGCCACCAAGTGCTCCGCGCAAAAGCGGTCGAACCCCGAATACACGTCCGTCTGCAGCGCCAGCATGTCCGCCGCGGAAAATTTCTTGCCTGCCTCCAGCACGTCGTAGATGCGCTCCGTGCGATACGATGCGTCCCACTCGTTGCTGACCGGATACTTGTACCCGTTGGGCGTGACCCGGCCATTGGCCGTGGCCAGGATGCCCGACGGCGGGTCGTAAACCATCGGCATCTCGTCAAACGGAATAAATCCGCGCCACTCATGCTTGCCATCGGCCCCATTCACTGGCAGACCGCCGTCGCCTTCCGGGCGGATGGGTACATGCCCGGTGGCCTGGTATCCAATGTGCCCGTTTACGTCGGCGTACATCACGTTTTGCCCCGGCACATCCCAACCTTTGAGAGCGCTGCGGAATTCCTCCCAGTTCTGCGCCGTGTTGACGTCAAAGAAAATTTCGTGCATTCCATCGTAGAGCGTCCAACGCAGCGCGATCTTTCTCGTCTCGCCCGCAATCAGCGGGCTGATCACCGGCCCGTGCCGAGTGATGATCACGTCCACCACCGTATCCGGACTGTCCTTTACGTGGATGACTTCAAAGCGATGCTCCGGGGCCTGCCAGCCATCCTGCGTCTGGTACCAGCCATCGCTATTGAAGGTTTCGACAAACAACTGCTCCACCGTCGCTCCCAGGTTGGTGAATCCCCAGGCAATCTTCTGATTGTGTCCGGCAATGATGTAGGGAGTGCCCGGCAGCGCGAAGCCCGCCACGTCATAGTCGCCGCTATGCAGATGCACTTCGAACCACAGGTTAGGCAACTGATGTTGCAGGTGCATGTCATTGGAAAGCAGCGGCTTGCCCGTGACCGTATGTTCGCCGGAGACCACCCAATTGTTCGAGCCCGCGCGAAAGTCTGGCGATGCTTGCAGCCATTGCAGAGTCTGGGCAATGTTGTCCGCCGCATCGCCATGCAGGCTTGTCATCGAATGCTCGTTCTCCCCTGCCGGTACGCCGTCTTCTTCATCCTGCGGGTCACTCCTGGCGCCCTGCGCGGCGCGCGCGGCTGGCGGACGATCGTGCCCGGACACATTCACATACAGGTCCGCAGTCAATTCCGGCCCCAGCTTCTCCAGAATTTTTTCCCGGGTCAAAGTCGGAGCGGTGTTGTAGTGGGTCAGGTCTTGCACCATCCGCGCTCCCATCAGGAGCGAGTCCTCCACCGTCCAGCGTGCAGGATGATATTTCAACAGCCGGAACTCCATGGGGAGCTTTTCCTGATGCGCATTCAGAAATGCGTTCACCCCGTTGGCATAAGCCTGGAAAAACTTCAAGTCCCTCGCCGGAAGCGTGGCTTGTGCTTTCCGTGCCGCCTGGCGAAGGCCCAGAATCCGCTGCCCCCGGTCATGGTTCACAAAGTCCGGACCCAGGATCTCCGCCATGTCGCCGCCCGCAAAACGCCGCATCGCGTCCATTTGCCACAGCCGGTCCTGCGCCGTCACGTAGCCCTGTGCGAAAAACAAATCTTGCAGGCTCGCCGCTTCAATCGTGGGGACGCCGTGCTCGTCGCGCACCACCCGCACCTTCGCTCCCAACCCAGCCAGCTTGATGCTGCCATCCAATTGCGGCAGCGCAGCGTGAACAGCCGAGTAGAACCACCCCGCCACGCCCAGCCCCACCAGCAAGACCAATCCCAGCACCGCCGCCAAAAGCTTCAGCGGCCAGCCCATGTTCCCTTTTTCCGGCACTACCGTCCTCGTACTCATGTCACCTTTCCTGGCACCACGTTGGCGAACGCGGAAATCCCCAGTATGATTCTGAGGTCACCCCGCCCCACCGCCGGCGGAGACGACCCTCGACCGAAGCATGCTGCAAAAGCGCATTGACGATCAAGACTCCATCTCTCCGCAGATGGTGCGCGAAGCCAAGGAAATTCTCCGCTCCCATCTCAAGCGGGTCGGCCTCAAGCAGACAGACCAGCGTAACACGATCTTGCGCACCTTCCTGGGCACTCGCGAGCACCTTTCTATCGAGGAATTGCACCGCCTCGTGCAAAGAAAAAAGCCCCGCATCGGCTTCAGCACCGTGTACCGCACTCTCAAGTTGCTGGCGGATTGCGGACTCGCCAGCGAGGTCGCTTTCCACGACGGCATCTCCCGCTATGAGCACCAGTACAACCGCCGCAGCCACCATCACATGGTCTGCACCCAATGCGGCAGTTCCGTCGAGTTTTTTTCCACCGAGGTGACCCGACTGGAACGCGAGATCGGCCGCCGCCATCACTTCCTGACCACGCGCCACACCTTTCAAATCTATGGCCTGTGTCCCAGGTGCGGCCAGAAAGGGACTTCGCTCCGTCCCCACGTCTCTGGTTCCTGATCTTATGTCGACTCACACCTCGCTCGTCCCTGATGCGCGTTCCCGCCAACTGGCCGCGCTCGCCTATCTCACGCCCCTCCCTGCCATCGCCTTGCGCTTCGTGCCCCAACTGCGAGCCACTCCCTTTGTCATCTTCCATGCCTGGCAAAGCATGATTTTTTGGGTTCTCGCGATCGTGCTGATCGAGGCCGGCGCCATCCTCTCCGGCTTTGCCTTTGCCGCCATCTGGCTCTTGTTCGCCATCATCTTTGGCTTCGCCGTCTTCTTCACCTGGCTGGTGCTTACTATCAAAGCCTGGCAAGGCGAGTGGTTCCAACTGCCCAGGATCGGCGAATGGGCGGCCCGCCAGCGTTAGACATTCTCCCGCCCATCGTTCACAATATTGCAACACTCAAACACTCACGGAGAAAGCATTGACGCAACTCTTGCGCGCCAAAATCACCGCTCTTGGCACCTACGTCCCACCCCGCCTGCTCACCAACGCCGACCTCGAAAAGATGGTCGAGACCAATGACCAGTGGATCCTCGAACGCACCGGAATTCGCCAGCGCCACATCGTGGAAAAAGGCGTCGGCACCAGCGATCTGGCCGTGGAGGCCGCCAAAATCGCCCTCGCCCAGCGCGGCATCTCGCCCAGCGACCTCGACGCCATTATCGTCGGCACCGTCACCCCCGACATGTTCTTCCCCTCCACCGCCTGTCTGGTGCAGCACAAGCTGGGCGCAAAAAACATCTGGGGATTTGATCTCTCGGCTGCCTGCTCGGCATTTGTGTACGCCTTGCAGACTGGCGCTCAGTTCATTCAGACCGGCACCCACAAGAAAGTGCTGGTCATTGGCGCCGACGTCATGTCTTCCATCATCGACTACACCGATCGCGCCACCTGCATCATCTTCGGCGACGGCGCCGGCGCAGTGCTCTTGGAACCTTCCCAAGACGATTCCGTGGGCCTGATTGATTTCATCCACGAAGTGGACGGCTCCGGCGGCTGCTTCCTCAACATGCCCGGTGGCGGCAGTCTGAATCCCTCCACCCATGAAACCGTGGACAAGAAAATGCACTTCGTCCATCAGGATGGCGGCGCAGTATTCAAGTTCGCCGTCCGCAAGATGGCCGAAGCCTGCGACACTCTCCTGCAACGCAACGGACTCAAGGGCAGCGACATCCAGGCTTTCATTCCCCACCAGGCCAACCAACGCATCATCACCGCCACCGCCGATCGCCTCGGCATGAACCCCGAGAGCATCATTCTGAACATCGACCGCTTCGGCAACACCACCGCCGCCACCATTCCGCTCGCCATGCAAACCGCCGTCGACGAAGGCAAGCTGCACCAAGGGGATCTGGTGTTGCTGGCGTCAGTGGGCGCTGGGTTTACGGTCGGCGCAACTCTGCTGCGCTGGGCCTTCTAGCACGCCCCGGTCGAACTTCCAGCACGCCCCGGACGACCTCGACATTGATTTTGGTTTTAGCCGCCGCCTTGGAGTCCGTGGAAGAGCGGCCCTTAAAGGGCCGCGTAACTCCGTTCTATCGACGGGGCTTCAGCTTCATTAAGCGCCCCGCCAAAAGAAAATTGCCCCACCACAGCCGAAGCCGTGATGGGGCAATCGTCTCAGACTGCTTCCCTAGTTGACCGTCACCGTCACTGCCACCGACGGAATTCCGTTCGCCACCACCTCCAGCGACGTCGCTCCCGTCTCCGCTCCGGCGGGCACGTCAAAGTTGGTGAAGACTATCGCGCTCCCCGTCGCCACTCCCATGGTGCTGTGCCCGTGCGTCCTGCCATAAAACACGTGACCCGTCACCTGGTTGGTCAGCCGCACCAGCGGATAGTTCGTTGCCGTCTCCAGCTCATCTCCGAACGCAGCCGCCTGTGACAGTCCATTGAACTGCGTCCCCGAGATCTTATACGTCGAGCCTCTCACCACCGTCGTCGGAGCCGAAGTGATGGTTGGCGCCCACGCGGAATTGTAGGTCCCGGTGGTCGTGTACAGTTGCGATCCGCCCACGATCACTTCGCCGGTCGGCAGCACCAGCAGGCTTCCTGAGGCGGACGGGCCTGCGGTCAGGCTCACTCCATTGAACTCATAGA
Source organism: Acidobacteriaceae bacterium (assembly GCA_025360645.1). Lineage (GTDB taxonomy): Bacteria > Acidobacteriota > Terriglobia > Terriglobales > Acidobacteriaceae > JANYBT01. The sequence continues at coordinate 52,000 of JANYBT010000119.1, forward strand.
GCTTTCCCGTGTTGCCCAGCACCAGCACATTGCCGTTGGGCAGCAACGCTGCGTAAGAATCGCCTGCATCATCGCCTCTGGGGAAATCTGGTCCCACCGCCCACGTCCCCTGATTCACCGGATTCGCTGGCGGAGTGTAGATCGCCGTATGTCCCGAAGTCCCGCCCGTCGGAGTGGATCCCGTCGCGAACACGGTGCCATCCGGACGCAGAATTGCCGGCCCGATTTCTCCAGGTGGGTAGTAGCAAAGTTTTCCGCCGGGTCCATAGTGCAGGCACCCAAAGGATGACGGCGAATGCAGGTCCACGAGAGTGCTGTTTTCCGTGGTCCATTTTCCCTGCACCGTTGCGTGTGCCGGCGTGTATTTCTCCGAGTTTGGCGCATTCTTTACATCCATCGTGAGTATGCTGCCGTCGGGCATCAACGTCCAGCCTTCTTCGGCGTTGAAATCGCTCTTGCCCGCAAAGCTGACCGTCGTCCACTTCAGCGTAACCGGATCCAGCATTGCCATCTTCATGTCCAGCTTCCGGCCCACCAGAAACTTGCCGTTGGGCAGCACCGTCGCCGGCGAGTCTCCAATGTAAGGCCAGGTGGCCGGAGGATTCACCGACGTCCATGTGTTCGCCGCGGGATCGTAAATCGATCCCAGGTTGGTCAGCGTGAAGGCCCCATTGTTGTACTCTCCGCCCACAATCACCACTCGGCCATCGGCCAGCACGGCCGACGCAAACGCGTCCGGCACGTATCCAGCCTGCAAACTCGCTTGTTTCGCCCACGTCCCATTCAAATAGCTGCCGTTGATGTCGGGCGTCAATTTGTACCAGTCCGACAGTCCGTTGCCTTGATACAGCACTGCTCCATCGGTGAGAAGAAAACCAATTCCGGCGCCGTCGGGCGCGCGGTTCACAAGTTTTTTCAAGGTCTGCGCCTGCATCACGCATGACGCAGCCATCCACAACACGACCATTACCAGCGAAAATCGTTTTGACAAGAGGTACACCTTTCTCGGATAGGAACCCAATTGATTTGAGCGAAGCTGCGCACCGTCACAGCTTCCATTGACTGATCAGGCGGTGAAGCAATATCCGGGGGACCGCCCCACATGCGATCACCAAAGTATACCCGGAAGTGGGGCGCAGCAACGCCAGATCCACCGTCTCCAGCTTGCCGCAAACCCCCCTCCGCCTCGCCCCCGATTCTCTTGCATCCCTTCTCCCTCAACGCCGTCTAATTACTGTCATCCCTCGAGAGGCGCGATTCATGAAGATTGGCATTACCTGCTATCCCACCTATGGTGGCAGTGGCGTGGTTGCGACCGAACTGGGCCTCGAATTGGCCGACCGCGGTCACGAGATCCATTTCATCTCCTATTCCCAGCCCATTCGCCTCACCGGAACCTACCCCAACATCCACTTCCACGAGGTCGAGGTCACCCGCTATCCTCTGTTTGAATACCCGCCCTACGACCTCGCGCTGGCCACCCGCATGGCCGAGGTGGCGCAGCTTTACGAGTTGGACCTGCTCCACGTCCACTACGCCATTCCCCACTCCGTCAGTGCCATGCTGGCGCGGCAGATGCTCGCCGCTACTCCTCCCCGCAAGAAACTACCCTTCGTCACCACCCTCCACGGAACCGATATCACCCTGGTGGGTCTGGATCGCTCGTATCTGCCCATCACCCGCTACTCCATCGAGCAGAGCGATGGTGTCACTGCCATCTCGCAATATTTGCGCGAACGCACTCAGCGCGTCTTCGACATCAAGAACCACATCGAAGTGATCTACAACTTCGTGAACTGCAACCTCTACAAACGCGATCCCGCTTGGCGCGACAAGCGTCTGGAATATGCCACCCCCGACGAACGCATTCTCGTTCACCTCTCCAATTTTCGTCCCGTCAAGCGCATCACCGACGTCATTGAAATTTTCGACCGGGTGCAAAAGAAAATCCCTGCCAAACTGCTGCTCATTGGTGACGGCCCCGACCGCTCCCAGGCCGAATGGCTGGCGGTGCAGAAGGGCATCCACGAAAAAGTGCTGTTCCTGGGGAAGCAGGATCAGGTGCAGGAAAAGCTCTCCATCTCAGACGCCATGCTGGTGCCCAGCGAGCTCGAAACTTTCGGGTTGGCCGCCCTCGAAGCCATGGCTTGCGAAGTGGTGCCCATCGCCACCCGCGTCGGTGGTGTTCCCGAAGTCATCGAACACGAAGTCAACGGATATCTGGCCGATGTGGGCGACGTTGAGACCATGGCCCGCTACGCCATTGATCTACTGGGCGACGAAAGCCGCCTGCGCACCATGGGCAAGCAGGCCCGCTTGCGCGCCGAAAGCAAATTCTGCGCCTCTGAAATCGTCCCCCATTATGAACAGTTCTACCGCCGCGTGCTGGAGCGCGATTCGTAAATCGCGGTCGCCACTTCCCCCGCATTTTGCAGCAACGGCAGCCGCAACTGTACCAGCGTTCCCTGCCCGGGGTGGCTCACCAGCGTCATGTGCGCGGTGTCTCCGTAAAGCACCTTCAGCCGTTCTTCCACGTTGGCCAGGCCGATGCCCGTCCGCTCCGCATCGTTCTGCTTGCTCAGTTCCAGCCCTACCCCGTCGTCTTCCACTTCCACTGTCAACATGCCTTCTTCCCACCGGCTCCGCAACGTGATGCGGCCCCCTTCCACCAGCGATGCGATGCCGTGCTTGATGCAGTTCTCCACCAGCGGTTGCAGCAACATGCTGGGCACCAGCACGTCCAGCGACGACGCCTCCAACTCCTTCACCACCCGCAGCTTGTCCGGCCCGAACCGCACCACCTCGATGTCCAGATAGTTGTCGATGAACTCGACTTCTTCCCGCAGCGGCACGAACGCGTCGGTGCTGTGCAACAGCCGCCGCAGAATGGTCGCCAGCTTGATAATCAGTTCGCGCGCCGTGTCCGGATCAAACCGCACCAGCGAGGAAATGGAGTTCAGCGTATTGAACAGAAAGTGCGGATTGATCTGGTTCTTCAACGCTTCCATGCGCGCCTGCAGCAGCAGCCGCTCCTGTTCTTCCAGCTTGATCTGGATGCGCACGCTGTTGAAGATCTTCAGCTCGATTCCCACCGCCATCACCGTGGCGGCATAGACCAGCGCTTCCATCCACAGGCTGGGGCTTTCCATGGCAAAGATCGTGTGCGGCGCCAACCGCGCCACCTCCGTCTGCAGAAGACGCAGCATCACAACGGTGAAGAAGAACGCCGTCTGCCAGTCAAACCGCCGCGTGAATGACACGGTTCGCTTGATCCACCGGTAGATGCCCAGATCAATGAAGGGAGAGAACGTCCAGATGTCTTCTTTGTCGGTCGCCATGTGGCGCAGTTGCCCCGCCAGCGCTCCCGCCAGCAGGTTAAAGGGAAGGGTAGCCCACTCCCCATGCAGCAGCGCGGGAATTCCCACCAGTCCGCCGCCCAACATCCCCGTCACCCGCCCCCCGATCACTCCCAGCAGCAGCGTGGTTTCAAAAGAAATGTCGCCCGCCGAAAAGCTCTTCGAGTTAAATCGGATCCACACTCCAATGGCAATCGGGATGGCGAACCACAGCGTCAAATAAATCTTGCTCCGCAGCCCGCGCTCTTCTCGAAACAGCAGCCGCTTGAACTCGACCGAACGCACCAGCGCGCTGGCCACCGCCGCGGCCACGCCCAGCTTCACCAGCAGATTGATAAGAATGAGACGCTGTTCCATGCGCTTGGTCGTCCCCGCCCCGCATCCGATCGGGGCTCACGGCTCAATGTAGCACGCCGGGCACTTCAGCCGGACAACCCCGTCAACGCACGAGCAAGAGCCGCTTCTGTATCGGCCCCCGCCGGCAATCCGCCTTGGGCAAAATCTTTGGCACCCCCGCCCCGTCCCCCCAGGGCGGACAGCGTCGACTTCACCAGCGCCCCCATATCGCCGCCCAGTCCCGCCGACTGCGCAAACACCAGTGCAGGTGTGGGCGTCGAAGCCGCCAGCAGTGCTACCACATTCGCGTCCAACCGGACCACCCTCTGCGCCACCATCTTCACAAACCCCAAGCCGCGGTCGGAATAGGCCTGCACCACGCGCTTGCTGCCCCCCACCTCCACCGCCTCCGCCAGCAAGCGGCGCGCTTCTGCCTCCGCCAGTTGTTCCAGCAAATCCTCGTTCTCCTTGCGCAGGGCCCGCGCCTCGTCCTGCATCTTCCTCACCAGCTGCGGCGTTTCCCCAAGCTTGCTTGAGAACAACCCAGCCGCTTCACTCAGCGCCGTGAAATCGGCTCGCGCGCTGGCCACCGCGCGTATCCCGCACACGAACTCCACCCGCCATCCCTGCCGCACTCGTTCTGTCTTGCGCAGCAGTACGCTGCCAATCTGCCCCGTATTCGCTACGTGCGTTCCCCCACACGCGCACAAATCGAAGTCCGCAATCTCCACCAGTCGCAACTCATCTCGCTCCGTCGGAGGAATCTTCCGCAATCCCAGGCTCTCCGCCTCGCTGCGCGTCACGAAGCGCACCGCCACCTCGCGGTTCTCCGCAATCACTTCATTCGCCAGCCTCTCCGCCGCCACCACCTGCTCCGCCCCCAGGGCATCGGTCGCCAAGTCAATGGAACAGTACTCCTCCCCCATGTGGAATGACGCGGTTGGCATTTGGAACAGACGCACAAACGCCGCCGACAACACGTGCTGGCCCGAGTGCTGCTGCATGTGGTCGCGGCGGCGCTCGGCATCAACCGTCCCCCTCACCAGCGTCCCCACTCCAAGCGGCTCGCCCGCCTCTAAATAATGGACCACGCTTCCGTCTTCCCTCTCGCCCACTTCCACCACCCGATGCCGTTGCTCCCCCGTCGTCGCCAGCCATCCCATGTCATACACCTGTCCCCCGCTGCTGGGATAGAACGCCGTCCGGCCCAGCACCACCCCCGCGCGCCTCTCCGCTCCGCTGGCCGGAACAACTTCGCACACCTCCGCCTCGAAGTCGTAGAGAAATGCGTCGTGATAATACAGACGTTGTGTCATCGCGAGACCAAAGCCTAGAACGGCCCGATGATGCCTCCGATTTGTCTCGCTGCCGGCGCTGCCGCCTTCTTAGCCGCAGGCTCCAGCGCCTCCAGATACTTGAACCCGGTCCCCGTGTTAAACAGCACCACCGTGTCGTCCGCCGTGAAAAACTTTCGCGCGCGCAGCTTCTGGTACGCCACCAGGCAAGCCGCTCCTTCCGGCGCTGCGAAAATCCCTTCCTGGGCCGCCCACTCCCGCACCGCCACTAGAATCTCGCCGTCGGTCACCGCAATCGCCGCACCTTTGCTCTGCTTCAGAATCTCTAAAATCAGGTAGTCTCCATAAGCCTTGGGCACCCGCAGCCCTGACGCCATCGTCGCCGCATTCAGCCACATCTCGGAAACCGTCTTATATTCTTCCCACGCTTTCACCACCGGAGCGCATCCCGCCGCCTGCACCACGATCATCCGCGGACGCTCGGCCCCGATCCATCCCAGTTGCTCCATTTCTTCGAACGCCTTCCACATCCCGATCAGCCCCACCCCTCCACCCGTCGGATAGATGATCCCCTGAGGCATGCGCCATCCCAACTGCTCGGCCACTTCGTACCCCATCGTCTTCTTCCCTTCCACCCGGTACGGCTCTTTCAACGTGGACATGTCGAACCAGCCTTCGCGCTCTTTCCCCTCCGCCACCAACTTGCCGCAGTCGCTGATCAGCCCATCCACCAGCGTCACCCGCGCGCCGTAATAGTCGCACTCAATGCGGTTGGCCGCAGGCACATCTTTTGGCATGAACACGTGCGCTTCCATTCCCGCCGCCGCCGCATACGCCGCCAGCGCTCCTCCCGCATTTCCTGCCGAAGGCGCCGCCACCTTCTTTATTCCAAAGTGCCGCGCCATCGTCACCGCCGCCGACATCCCCCGCGCTTTGAACGAGCCCGTCGGATTCAGCCCCTCATCCTTGATAAATACGTTGGGATACTCTCGGCTGGGCAGCATCGGCGTAAACCCTTCGCCCAGGGTCACCGCAGGCGCATCGGGCAGTACTTCCGCATATCGCCACATCGATGCTGGTCGATTGATTAGCGAGGCCCGAGTGAATCGGTTTTTGATTGCGTCCAGGTCGTAACGCGCAAACAGCACTCCGCCGTCTGCCGCGCAAATCGTCTGCGGCCGGTCCGCCGGATAGTGCTGCCCGCACCGCGTACATTCGAGGGTAGCAATGGAAGTCACGCCAGCGAGTTTAGCAGAGCACGCCCCACCCCTGACGGCCTCCGCTGCAACCAACGGGGCGCCGCCCACCCGCTACTTCGTCGCACCCGTCCCCGGATACACTCCCATAAAGCTCAGCGTGTCCCCCGCCAGAATGTCACCTTGCAGTTGCGCCTGCGTGTACACCGCATTGTTGTCGCTGATGTAGTTGGCTTTCGAAGGCTGATACAACAATCCATGTACCTTCCCCAGAATGGTGCCCCGCGCAATCAAGTCAATGTTGGCCGCGGACGCTTGCGATTGCAGCGTCGCCCAGTCGGACTGTTCCCCTGAACCGTTCACGTTCGCCGCCCTCAGCGTGATGGTGTACCCCACCGCAGGCGCCGTCCCGGTATCGAAGCACACCACGTATGAAATGATGTCTGTCTTCTGCTGACTTGTGTACCCGCTAAAAGTGGACTGCCGCAGCAAGTCATTGGCCGTCGAGATGTTGCCGTCGTGCTCCATCCCGAAGCCGTCGATGCTCTGCGTGCTGTGCTTGGTATACAACTGCTTCTGATAGACGTTCCGCAGTTCCGCATCTTTCAACGGCTGCGGCTGAAACCATCCCAGAATCAGCCGGTCTGAACCCGGCCCCGGATTCGCCGCGTGGCAGCTGTTGCAAGTCCGCGGCGGCTGCCCCGTGCCCGCGATTGTGTTGTAATCCGTCACCCCTTTTTCGGGCTCCCCCCGGCGATCGACGTCGGCAACGTCCGGTCCAGATTCTCGTTCGGGTTCGGCAAAAACAAAATGCTGTTGATGAACGTGGTGTATGTCGTCAAATCCGAACTGGAAATCTGCGATCCACCCAGGATCACATCGAAATTTGTATTGAACGCCGAGAAGTCCGCGAAGTCTCCCCGCCAATGGTATGGCGACAGATTCAGCAATCCCCTCAACGTCATCGTCGTCATCGGGCCCTTCATCGGATGGAACGTGATGGTCTGTCCATTCTGCACTGTAGTAGTCAGGTCCCCGCTGCGATTGCCCAGGTTCCACGCCAGGTGGTCCATGTCCGCATCCACATGGCACGACGCGCACGCTCCGGTGCCATTCCCCGAGAGCTTCGCGTCATACAGAAAGCCGCGCCCTTGCTTCACCGCCAGCGGCGTATTGTCGGTGCCCACCGACAACTCTTTGGTCACCAGAAACGAACTGGTATTGATTACCGAAATCGTGTTCGAGATGCGGTTCAACGCATAGATCGCGAAGCCCGCCGCATTCAGCGCCAACCCGCGCGGCCCTCGCTTGTTCTTGGAATCGGCATTGGATCCAGATCCCGTCGGCGACAGCTCCGCAAACTTAATCACGTTGCCGCTGGTATCCACTTTCGCCACCCGATCTGTGCCAAACGCCGCGACGTACATATAGCTGCCGCCCGGATCAAACACCACTCCGGTGGGTTGCGCCAACGCCGTGCCCAGCGCCGTTGGATTGGGAAGAATGTTGTAGTTGATGTTGGGATTCAGGTCGTACGGCGTCACCGTTCCACTCGCTACCTGAATCTTCGTAATGCGATTGTTGACCCAGTGTCCGCGCAGCGTCGGCAAGTAAAACGTAAGGTTGAGCGCATCCGTGTTGGCCACGAACAGATCACCCGTCGTCGGATTCACCGCAATTCCCAGGTTGTTGGTGCCGACCCCTGAATAGTAACCGGAGATCACCGGCGATGACCCGGTCGCAATCGACACCACATCGTTGTCCGGCATCTTGAAGCCAATGTTCTTCGTCCAGTTCGGATCAGTGGCCGAGACAATCAAGGCTACTTGCGGCGGCGGAGGCAATTTCGTATTCAACGGGGGTGGCTGCGGCGGCGCCAGCGAAGATTCAATCACCGTCGTCGCGTTTCCCGAAATCGCAAATGCCGCGTACACCGTCTTGCCGTCGCTGCTCACCGTCATCACACGCGGGCTGCCGCCAAACACTGGAATGTCGCTGATCAGCGCGTGACTCGTGGCGTCAAACACCGCGATGGTATTGCTGCGAGACAGGCTGACATAGGCCTGGTTGGTACCCGCAAACACTACGTCCATTGGCTCCAGGCCTGCGTGAATCGTGTCCGTCACAATGCCTTTTGACACCGAAACCACGCTCACGCTGTTCGAAACCTGATTCACCACCCACGCTTCGTCATCCGTCCGCGGATTCACCGAAACCGGTCCCACTCCAACTGGAATCTGCGCAATAGACTTGGGATTCCCGGGCTGGCTCACATCAAACACTGACAGGGAGTTGTTGGCTGTGTTCACCGCAAACAGGCGAGTCATGTCAGCCGACAAGCGAATGGGGCTGGTCTGCGCAGCTTCGAAGTTCGCCGTTACCGGGGGCGGCGCAGCAGCCATCGTACGCATCAGGTTGGAGAGCGTAACCAATACCGCCAGAGAGAATACAATCGCAGCGATTCGCCAGGGCCGAGACATCATCGTACCTCCGCACAAAACCACAGTTCGACGTCAACAGGTGAAGACCCGAGGTGAAAGGATTGTACACCCCGCAAACCCGTCCCGTAGCAATTGGACGGGCTTTCACGTTTACCGTAGGCGCGTTCAAGTTTATTTCTACGTTGCTGACGAAGGGGAACGGGCCGGCACCGCACAACTCCGCGAAGCTCGGGTGATTTCGCTGCGGCTCCGCCCGCCTGTTTCTGAACTTAAAAAGCAGCCGCGAAAATGAAAATATTGAGGACACAAAGTGCAAGTGCAGGAAGCGCAGCCGGGAGCGGATCCTTAATTCTGATGCGGGTGAGCACCCCGAGAAACATCATCGTCGCCAAACCGCCAGCCGAAATCAGAAGAATGGGGCGATAAAAATGTCCCACAATTATTCCAACGCTGGCGGCAACCTGCAACGTTCCTGTGAGCACGCGGAAACGGGCAAGACGGTAGCGTTCGAACTCCGCTACCATGTTTTCTGATGTGAGCGCGTTCAAGCCATACCAGGCAAAGACAAAGCTCGAGATGGTCTGCGCGGTGACAGCGGCGATGACAAGCATTCCTGTATACCCGTTATACAGCAATTGACTGGCGGACAGGTCCGGGCGTAGGGCTGGCGAATAGGTCGGGCAGGGCTTGGCGGAATGCGTCGCGGCCAAAAGCCCGAAAGGCCGCCCGCGCGCGCTGCTTCGGTGTCGTCAGCGTGCACCACCACGAGCCTCTGGCACTATGCACTCCCACTCCCAGGAAAACCCTGCACCACCCGCCAATCAATTAAGTGATACATTTGGAGTGTCCGTTGACGCCCTTTTCGGGCAGAGAAGACAAAAGTCAAATGCGAACAGTAGTCCTTATTCTCCAGATAATTGTCTCCCTTGGCATCTTGAATGTGTGGCTGCTTCGCTTTTATTCGAGCACGCCCTACCGCGGGGGCCAAGCCCGTTCCATGCCGGAAGAATTCGCCGCCTATGGCCTTCCGGGATGGTCTACCTACCTGGTGGGTGCCCTCAAGGTCGCAGGCGCAGTGTGCCTGATTGCGGGACTATGGTTTCATGCCCTGGTTCTCCCGGCCGCGCTTGTCATTGGCATTCTGATGGTGGGAGCGCTGGCGATGCACTTGAAGATTCGAGATCCACTGAGAAAGTCTGTGCCCGCGCTTTTCATGCTGACGTCCTGCATCATCATCGCCTGGGGCTCGATTCGCTGAAGCGCACAAGCCGCAATCCCGGTCAAGCAAGAGTTGCCGACTACTGACCACCTCTACGCGGCCGCTATCTTCCCGGAAACCACGGGAGGAACACTCTCGTCCTTCTGGCGTACTCGGCGAAATCCGGATGCTCCGCCATCTTCTTTTCCAGCATGGGAATCCCCGAAACCTTCAGGATTAAGATGGTGATCGTGAGGGGCCCGATCATCGCAAACCAGCCACCCGGAACGCCCAACGCCACCAGCCAAATGCCCCACCACTGCACCACCTCTCCAAAGTAATTGGGATGCCGGGTGTACCGCCACAGGCCGTCTTGCAGTAGCTTGCCCTTGTTGAGCGGCTGCTTCACGAATCGTGCGAGCTCTGCATCGCCCACCGACTCGAAAACAAAACCAAACAGCCAAACACCAACGCCGATCCCGTTGAGAAAACCGAAGGTCCCACTCGCGCTTCGATTGATCACCAGCACCGGCAACGAGATCAGGAATAGGAGCGCACCCTGCAGAAGGTACACCTGCACATACGAACGTGCATAGAACCACCTGCCCCATTCCCGTCTCCAGGCCAGGTAGCGGTAATCTTCCGCCTTGCCTCGATTGCGCGTATGGATGTGCCATGCCAAACGCAAGCCCCACACGCTCACCAAAATGCCTGCCACTACGCCTCGGGTTCCCCGCCCGCCCCAGAAAAAGAAGGATGTCCACGCCAGAAGCACGAACCCCATTCCCCACGCCACATCGGCTACGTCATTTCTTCTTTTGAGCAACGAGATCACGAACCATAGGCTCATGTACCCCCACAGCAGGATTGCCAATGTCGGATAGTAGTTCATACCCCGATCTTCACCGCGATGCCGTAGGTGGCGACTGATACGGACGCTGCCAACACCGTGCCCCAAATCAAATCGACCACCGTCACCAGCATCGGCCAATCCTTTAGCGTGGCCAGATTCGTCAGATCGTAGGTCGCGTAGGTGATCAGGCCGAAGAATGCTCCGAGCACGACCGCCCGCGCCCAGGAACCTTTCTCCACAGCCGGAGCCACGACGAACACCACCAATCCCCCGATAAAGAGGAAGTAAAACAGAAGCGCCGCCGCCCAATTGACATCGGCCTTCATCAGAAATCCGACCTGTTTGGCGTAGAAATTCTTCGCCGCCACCCCCAGCCAGACCATATCCACCGCAAAGAATATCGGTAGCGCAATGCAGTAGAGTTTTAAGAACATAGGGTCACCTCACTCGATCCATAGTACAAGTTAAAATACTCCGCCCAACGGACATTTGTGAAACATTCAGAAGAGGGCCGCAGGGGGGCTGATCTCAATGCTGCGGGCTCTCAGTTGCAGCCCTTCTGTCGGTAATACGCTATTTCGAAAGTAGCTCATTAACCTTCTGTTTCGTTGACTCGTCCAGCCCGGGTTCTGCCTGCGCGCACGGTCAGAAACTGCTCCGTCTCCAGGCCCTCGGTCGACACCCGAGCGCTCGCACTCATTCCTGAATGCATTTTCCACCCTTATCGTGTACAGTCTCTCGTTATGAACCTCGACGATATGAGCTCCGCCATCGACGCCCTTCAATCTCAGTGCAACATGCTCCTGGCCGATGTGGTATTGATCAAGGCCAAATTTGACCCCAGCTTTGATCCCGCCGCCATTCTCCGCGATGTGGACGACCTCAAGTCCTCCACCTCCGAGGCCAAATCGTCGTTGGACGATCTAAAGTCCACCCTCGCTGACCTGAAAACCACCGTGGATGAGCTGAAATCAACCGTGGATGAACTGAAGTCCAAAATCTCCGGCTAGCCCAGCCGCACAGATTCCTCAAAGTGGATCCGGTTGCCCCACCCCAGGCGGGTGCCCCATCCAATCCCGTTTTTGGCTTGAGTGGGGAAGTTCTGGGCCGCCCCTTCCGCCAGGCACACCCTTACCCTTGTCATCCCGAGCGAAGCGAAGGGATGAATTCACGTTTGAAGTGCAACAGAGTGATCCAAGAATACCTCGTTGGGAGTTTTGAAGGCGAGGCATTTTCTGGGGGTATTGTTTTGGCGTTGCATGACGTTGGCGAGGCCGTGAGTAGGCAGGACATCGAGGTCGGTGTTTTTGGGCAAAAGGCGGCGCATCCGACCGATCGCGTTTTCGATGCCGCCCTTCTGCCAGGGCGAGTGGGTGTCGCAAAACCAGGTCGCAATGCCAAACCGTCTGGTCAGGAGATAGTGTTTGCTGAACTCGGTTCCATTATCGAATGTCATGGAGTGGCAGGCATGGGGCAGCATCGCGACCACCATGGCACTGAGATTATCGGCGACCGACTGTGCCGTTCTGGTTTCCTGCCGCATCAACAGCGTCCGCCGCGATCGACGTTCGTGAGCCACCAGCAAAAACTGTCCCAGTTTGCTGAAACTCATGAGATCCACTTCCCAATCGCCGGCACGGGCGCGTTCCGCCACCACGGAGGGACGATCATGAATGGAAACCCGGTCCAGGATGGATTCGACCGACCATCGGCCATTCTTCCGACGCCGTCCGCGGCGGTGCTTTTTGCGGGGCAACCAGCGATGCAGCGTTTCCTTGAACGACCCACTGCGCCAATAAATGTAGCGGTAGATCGATTCATAACTGATCCGGTGGCTGGCGGATCCCTGAGCCAAGCGTCCGGCAATCTGCTCGGGCGACCAGCCTTGGGAGAGGCGCCGCAAAACTTCCCTGCGAAGTTCCGGCTGGCGTTCGAGTTTATGCGCCCGCCCGCGCGCATGGCGACGCAGCATCAAGGCCTGGGCGCGCTCCGGATCGTAGCCCGCGGTCCACTTCCTGGAGGCCTTGCTGTTGCGCTTCAGTTCACCGCTGATCGTCGACACGCTCCGCTCCAGAACTCCGGCGATAAAGCGCTGCGATTTACCGTCTGCATGCAGACGGTAAATCTCAATCCGTTCCGTGAGGCTCAACTGCTCATACTTTCCTTTTTCCATCGCAACACCTTTGTACGGTGTTGCACTTGATTCGTGAACTTAAG
>JANYBT010000139.1 GCA_025360645.1 Acidobacteriaceae bacterium
ACGTGGACAGCACTTTCCGTCTGGATTTGTACACCGTAACCGGGTTTGGAAACAACGGCACGTCGATGACGCTGACCGCGCCCAACCCGCAGCCGACTCCGCCGGTGCCCGCACTGAACGACGCCGTCTATGGATTGAAGGCCGGGGACATGGTGTTGCTCAGCAACAGCAACGGGAGTGCCATCGGCGAAGTGTCCAATGCCACGGCCACCGTGATCAGCTTCGGCGACAACGACTGGCTGCGAATCAACCAGAGCAATGCCACGGCGGGCAATATCAAGACGTTCATCCAGAACTTGCCCCCGGGAGCGGTGACTTTGGCCACGCGGATTCTGGTCATCACTTATTACATCGATGTACCGAGGGGTCCCGACAACGTACTCTATACCGCCGACGATGGGCCGCCTCGGCTTATGCGCCAGGTGAGCGGACAGAGTCCCATGCCCATCGCGGAAAATATTACGGATTTGCAATTCACTTACGACGTGTTCGACGAAAACACAGGCACGGCGCGCTCGGGACTCCGCGATGCCGGACTGAACCAGGTTCCCCCGCTCTCGCCGAACCAAATCCGCAAGGTGAATCTGTTTGTGGCGGCCCGCAGCCCGCTGCAGAACCGGGGCGGCTATCAAGGCCTGCAACTGCGCACATCAGTCAGCGCGCGCAACCTGAGTTTTCGGGATCGCTACCAGTAGGAGTTCGAAGTGTGAGGAGGCCATCATGACGATGCACCTGGGCGAAACTCGCGGTTTCAGTTTGATCGCTTCCCTGCTTTTGCTGATGATGCTTTCGGGGTTGGCGTTGGGGCTGGTGATGATGGTGACCACGGAGAGCCACATCGGAGGGGCCGACCTGGAAAACAATGTCGCGTACTATGCCGCGGAGGCCGGCATGGAGAAGATGACGGTGGACCTGGCGAACCTCTATACCTCAAATCAGGCCCCAACCGCGGTCAACATCGCAGCCTTGGGACAGCTTCCTCCGGCGCTGGCCAACATCCGCTATCCCGGATATGCGCTAACGGTGGAGACGGATTCCAGCGGAAATCCCATTGCCCGGGTGGATTCCATCCATCAGGGGCCCAATCAGGGACTGATCGCGGAGATTGTGCCGATCACGCTGAGTGTCACAGCCCAGCGGCCAGCGGGCGCCAGTGTCAGCATGACCCGCACGGTGGAGGTGGCCCTGATCCCGGTGTTCCAGTTCGGCGTATTCAGCGACAGCGACCTCAGTTATTTTCCCGGCCCGAGTTTCGATTTTCAGGGGCGGGTGCACACCAATGGCAATCTCTTTCTAGATACCCAGAGCGGCGATGGATTGATTTTCCATAGCAAAGTGGCGGCGGTGAAAGAGGTGGTTCGCGACACCCTGGCGAATGGCGTGGATGCCACCGGTCGTGGCTACACCGGGCCGGTCTACATCCCGAACGCACCCAATGGATGCGATCCGGCGCGGCGACCGAGCAGCACCTGCCTGAACCTGCAAATGGCGCAGGCCAGCGTGACCGGTGGAGTGCCGGGCTCGGGCAATACCACGGCCAACCGAGGCTGGCCGACCATTTCGACGACAACCTTCCTCAGTTACATCGTCAATGGGCAGACCGGGGCCCGGGCGCTCAACCTTCCTTTCACGGGAGCGGGGGTAAGCGCCATTGAAATTGTGCGGCGGCCATCGACTGGAGAGACCAGCAGTTCGACGATTGGACAATCACGGTTGTACAACAAAGCGGCAATTCGAATTTTGCTGGCCGATACCCAACCGCAATTGCATGCGGAACGCGCCTTCACCGACGCGGATGACGTGTGGCTGGTGCATGCGGCAGGGGCGACGTATCCGGCCGGACTTGCGGTGAACGGAGTGGGCGGCACATCGTACTTCGCCTATGCCAACCAGGACTGTGCGATTGGGCCCAAGTGGTGCGATCCGGCGAACCAGGTGCAGCCCTTCGGAGTAGCGGTCGCGCAAAAGCAATGGCCGTTGCTGGGCGGTTGGCTGCGAGTGGAGTACATGGACACGGCCGGGGTGTGGCACGGCGCAACGCGGGAATGGCTGCAGTTGGGCTTTGGGCGCGGGCCGCAGCCTCCGGTCACGGCGGGCGGCAATGCGGTTCATCCCACGGCGATCTTAATTCTGCAGCAACAAGCGGACCGCGACGGCTCGGGGGGCATCACGGATTCGAGTCACGCCCTCAACGCCCCCTATACCGGGATCGAACTGGAAGCGGGAAATACTATCGCTGGCGCCAACACGCAGTACATCTGGTATGCGATCAACTTGTATGATCCGCGCGAAGGCGAAGTGCGCGATACGACAGCGGGCAAAGCAGCGGGAACGTGCGCAGTCAATGGCATCATGAACGCGGTGGAACTGGATGTGGGCAACCTGCGGCGGTGGCTGCGCGGCACCATCGGAACCAGCGGAGTGAATGCGGACTCCACCACCCAGAACGGGTATGTGCTCTACTTCTCCGACCGGCGGGGAATGCGGGCAAATCCCAATGCGCAACCCACGCCCAATGTGTTGACCGGCGAGTATGGTTTTGAAGACACCATCAACATGGCCAGCGCGAACGGCACTCCCAATGGGGCTCTGGACCCCAACACTCCCGGCACCACGCAGTCGCCCGAAGATGTGGACATGAACGGCAGACCCGACAATTGGGGCGCCTTCAATGTGGGGGAAGCATTCGGAGCAGCAACGACTCTCGCAACCCATGCCGCAGTGGCGGACCCCTATACCCAACGCGTGGGATGCACCAGCATCGCGCGCAAGAACGCGGTCACCGGAGCCCGGCATGTGTTGAAGCTAGTGGATGGCGTGCTGGGCAATCTTCCCACTCGCCCTGATGGTAGCGGGGGATTCACCGTCGCATCAGAAAATCCGGTGTACGTGCAGGGCAACTACAACGCCAACAATGCCGGCTTTGGCACCGGCAATGCCGCCGCGGGAGTGATTGCCGATGCGGTCACGCTCCTCTCCAACCAGTGGAACGACCTGAACGGCTTTCTCAACCCATTGAATCCGGGCGCACGCGCGGGGAATACGACGTGGTACCGCATGGCGGTGGCAGCGGGCAAGAACCTGTCGTTTCCTCAGCCCACCAGCTTTGTGGCGGCGCAAGACTACGGCACCGATGGCGGGCTGCACAATTTTCTGCGCTACATCGAAAGTTGGGGCGGGACGCTGAACTATCAGGGGTCGCTGGTGAGCCTGTACTACTCGCAATACGCGACGGGAGTTTTCAAGTGCTGCACCACGGTCTATGGGCCGCCGACACGCGCCTACAGTTTCGACCAATTGTTTCTGGCGCCCAGCAATCTGCCTCCAGGCACGCCGGCGCTGCTGGACGTGAATAATTTGAGCTTCCGGCAGGATTTCACAGCGTATTGAGAAAGTGGCTGACTGGCCCATTTGAAATGAGCATCGAACTTGAGCGCCGCCTGAGCCGAGAGTGGCGCAGCGCAGGTTGACGATTTAATATTATCTGTGTCAGCCTTTTCAACCTCCATGCTTCGCAGACTCGCTATTCCGGCTTTTGTTCTTTGCAGTCTCGCCGCGCTGGCGGCGTTTCTTGTTCCTGCGATGATCATCCAACCCTTCAAGCATCAGGCGCCAGACCGGCTGTTGCTGGCCATGCAGGTCAAAGAATACGCGCCTGCGGTGTCGCTGGTGGCGGCGGGACTGGCGCTGCTGATGACGCTCCTCTTGTGGCGGCGTTCTCAGCGCTGGGTGCGGGCGCTGCTGGCGTGCGGCGTGCTGGTGAGCGTGGCGTCGGCCACCATGACACGTCTCAACTATTTTGAGTGGATGTTCCATCCCGTAACCGCGGGCGGGTTTGAGGGGGCGGGGGCATCGAAACTGGCTGGCTCCGAGATGGTGATGGCGGTGCACATCGGCGCCGATGCTCGGGCGTACCCCATTGTGCAGATGGCCTACCATCATGCATTCAACGACACGGTCGGCGGGGTGCCGATCATCGTCACCTATTGAACGCTGTGCCACACCGGTCTGGTGTGGAAGCGGACCGCCGGCGGACGGGAATTCCATTTCTATCTGGCGGGAATCAATAACCAGAACTTTCTGATGCGCGACCGCGAGACCGGTTCGTGGTGGCAGCAGGTCACAGGCGAGGCCATCTTTGGGCCGCTCAAGGGGCTGCGGCTGGAACCGGTTGAGATGGATGAATTAACCTTTGCACTGTGGAAGCAGGAGGCGCCCGACGGCCAAGTGATGCAGCCTCTCAGCAAGTATGCCAAGGAATACGAAAGCGATTGGGAAAAGAGCGTCGCCAAGATGCCGGTGCCGCTCGACTTCTCGCGGGAAGGTCTGCCCAATCGCGAGATCATCCTGGGCGTGGAGCTTGACGGCACGGCCCGGGCCTATCCGCAGTCAACCGTGTGGTCGGCGTGGCCGGTGCAGGACCGCGTAGGGG
>JANYBT010000140.1 GCA_025360645.1 Acidobacteriaceae bacterium
GAGGCTTCGCCAGCAACGGTTTTCGGCCGCGGATTTTTCTTTGAGCCGGCTGAACACTCCCACGCCGTTGGGAAACTTTGCCACGCACTTCGGCGGGGCGTGGACGCTGTTTGATTCGTTCGCCAGTTGGCACGGGGTGACTCGAGCGCAACTCGGCAAACAAGCGTCAGAGCGGCAACTGGAGCGCACGGGGCAAGAAATTGTGTTCCGCACGGTCGAGGCTTACTACGGAGTGCTGTTGGCGCAGAAACAATTGCAAGTCGCCGAGCAATCCTGCGAAACGGCGGCGTCCATTGTCCATCGGAGCCAGGCGAGATTCGATAGCGGGCTGGTGGTGGAATCGGATCTGCTGACTGCGCAGGTGAGGATGGCGGCGCGGCAGCAGGAGCTGATCCGAGCGAAAAACAATTTGTCGTTTGGGCTTGCGCAATTGAACAGCGCGATGGGAACTCCGCTGGAGTCCGCCTATCAACCCCAGGATGCGCTCGCCGACCGCGCTCTGACCATTCCCCCATTGTCCGATCTGGAAAGCCAGGCCCTCGCCAAGCGGTCCGACTTGAAGCGCATTGAGTCGGAAGAATCGGCGCAGAAACAAAGCGTAGCGATGGCAAAGTCGTCGTTTGGGCCGCGGGTGAACGCGTTCGCAGGATGGGAGTTGGACAATCCGACCTTGCTGGCCGGAGGCGGAGGCAACAACTGGCTGGGCGGAGTCGAAGTGCAGTTCGACGTGTTTGCGGGTGGGGCCAAGAGAGCGCAGCTGCAACGCGAACGGGCTTTGGAGGAGAAGGTGGGAGCACTGAAGAAAGCGGCGGGCGACGGAGTCCGGCTGGAGGTACGGCGAGCGTATTACGACGCCGACGCCAGCCGACAGCAGGTGGAAGTAGCGCGGGCGGCGATCACCCAGGCGCAAGAGAGTCTTCGCATCAATCAAGACCGCTACGATGGCGGCCTGACCACGATTACAGACCTGTTGGGCGCGGAAGAATCGGCCCGCCGCAGCCAGACCGACTACTGGGAGGCGGTGTACCACTTTCACACCAGCTATGCCAGCCTGGAATTAGCCAGCGGGACTTTGACCCCGGAGTCTGCGGTGGTGCTGCCATGAGCAGGATTCAGCGCGTAATGCTTTTTGGAGGGCTGCTGGTCGCCGTGGCGCTAACTGCGGGACTCGAGGGATGTTCCAGCGAGCGCACAACGACCGTCACGCCGCCGGAGACGATCCACAACGTCAGTGTGCTGGCGGCACAGAAGGCAAGCGTTCCGGATGTTCTGGAGGCGGTGGGAACGGTACGAGCCGCACAGACCACGGTGCTGGCGAGCCAGATGATGGGCAACATTGTGGAAATCCGCGCTCATGAAGGCGACAGGGTGAAGCGCGGTCAAGTGCTGGCTGTGATTGACGACTCGCAGGCGCGAGCATCGGTGGAGCGAGCCACGGCGGCCCAAGGCGCGGCGCAGCAGCAAGTGATCGCAGCGGAATCAGAGTTGTCTCTGGCCGAATCCACCTTGAAGCGCTACCAGACGCTGTACGAGAGGAAATCGGTGAGCCCGCAGGAATTCGATGAGATCAACACGCGCCGTCAGGGCGCACTGGCCCAGAGAGATATGGCTCGAGCTGGACAGGTGCAGGCCACGGCCGCGTTGTCCCAGTCCCGCACCTCGCAAGAGTACAGCCGCATTCGGGCTCCGTTTGACGGCGTGGTGACGGAGAAGAAAGCGGATACGGGAACGCTGGCCAGCGCGGGCATGGCGATTTTTACGGTGGAGGACGTGCGCCGCTACCGCCTCGAAGCGACCGTGAATGAGAACGACTTGCGTTTCGTAGGTCTGGGAGAAGTGGTGCCGGTAGTGGTGGACGCGCTGGGCAATACAGAAGTCAGTGGCAAAGTGGTGGAGATAGTACCGGCGGCGGATGCCGGCAGCCGCAGCTTCCAGGTGAAGATTGAACTGCCGACCGACCCGCAGCTGAGGTCAGGATTTTTCGCACGGGCGCAGTTTTCGCACGGCAAGCGGATGTCGTTGCTCATTCCGCAAACTGCCGTGGTGCAGCGCGGGCAGCTTCGTGGGGTTTATGTGCTGGATCAGAACAAGATCGCCAACCTGCGGTACGTCACGCTCGGCGCGCTGGTGGGAGCACAGGTGGAAGTGCTGGCGGGCATTCAGGATGGGGATCGGCTAGTGGCAGCGCCGGGTGTGGTGGAGTTCGGGGGCAAACGGGTCGAGGCCCAGTGATGAACGAAACTGCCAAACCGCGCGTTCTAGGGCTGGCCGGCCGCATCGCCCACGGCTTCATCGAGTCGAAACTCACACCGCTGATTATTATGGCCGCGCTGCTGGTGGGTGGGTTCGCCATCCTGCAGACACCTCGCGAAGAAGAACCACAAATCGTGGTTCCAATGCTGGACGTGTTTGTCCAGATGCCAGGGGCCTCAGCCGACGAAGTAGCCCAGCGGGTCACTTTGCCGATGGAGAAGTTGTTGCGCGAGGTGCCCGGCGTCGAGTATGTGTATTCGATCAGCCATCCCGGCATGAGCATGTTGATCGTGCGCTTCTATGTGGGCACCAAAGAAGAAGACGCGATCGTAAAGACGTACAACAAGCTGTACTCCAACTTCGACCGGATTCCACCGGGGGTATCGCAGCCACTGATCAAAGTGCGGTCCATCGACGATGTGCCCATCCTCGCGCTCACCCTGTGGGGCAAAGACTATGACACCTATCGCTTGCGACAGGTGGCGGGAGAACTGGAAAACTCACTCAAGCAGCTCGATGACGTTTCCGAGACCGCCATCATCGGAGGTCAACCGCGAAAATTGCGGGTGGTGCTCGACACGCAGCGGCTCGCCGCTTATGGACTAACCCCCGGCGCAGTTGTCCTGCAGTTGGGAGCCGCCAATACTCGTGGGGAGGCGGGCAGCTTTGAGCGCGATAATCGCGAGTTCGTGGTGGAAGCGGGAGGCAGTTTTAATCGGGTCGAAGAACTTCAGCAGGTGGTGGTTGGGGTGCATGGCGGCCACCCGGTGTACCTGCGGGATGTGGCAGAAAAGATTGAAGATGGGCCCGCCGAAGCGGAAAACTATGTGACCTTCGCTGCGGGCAAGGGATCGCCCTCCCCGCACTCTGAATATGCTGCCGTGACGCTGACGCTGGCCAAGCGCAAGGGGACCAACGCCACGATTATCGCCGAGCGCGCCTTGAAGAAGATTGATTCCCTGCGCGGGAACATGCTCGCGTCCGATCTAAACGTTACGGTGACCCGCAACTACGGGGAAACGGCGAAAGACAAATCTGACGAACTGCTCAAGCATCTGCTCCTCGCGACGCTGTCAGTCACGTTGCTGATCGCTTTTGCGTTGGGCTGGCGCGAATCCGGCGTGGTCTTGCTGGCAGTGCCGGTGACTCTGGCGCTGACGCTCGCGACTTTCTACTTTCTAGGCTACACGCTGAATCGGGTCACGCTGTTCGCTCTGATTTTCTCTATCGGAATTCTGGTGGACGATGCCATTGTGGTGGTGGAGAACATGGTACGGCATTTCCGTTTGCGGGAGAACCTCGGCCGCCCGCTTGCGGAGGTAGCGGTGGAAGCAGTGGATGAAGTGGGGAATCCCACCATTCTCGCGACTTTCGCCGTGATTGCCGCAATTCTGCCGATGGCGCTGGTACGCGGGTTGATGGGGCCGTATATGCGTCCCATTCCGGTTGGCGCGTCCGCGGCCATGATGTTCTCATTGATCGTAGCCTTCGTGGTCTCGCCCTGGGCGGCGCTGCGACTGCTGCGGCACTATGCGGGGCGAGGCGAAGGCAGCCACGAAGTCGAAGGCTGGACCACGAAATTCTACCGGCGGCTGATGAACCCGCTGATCCGCGATTCGCGACGGCGCGGAATGTTCCTGATCGGCGTGGTAGTGCTGCTGCTGATGGCAGTTGCGTTCGTTCCGTTGAAGTGGGTGCGGGTGAAGATGCTCCCCTTCGACAACAAGAGTGAATTCCAGGTGATTGTGGACATGCCGGACGGCACGCCCCTGGAACAAACCTCGCAAGTGTCGCAGGAGTTGGGGCGTACCCTGGGCCAGCAACCGGAGGTCACGAACTATCAGGTTTATGCGGGTACCTCCGGCCCCTATAATTTTAACGGTCTGGTGCGCCACTATTTCCTGCGGCGGCAACCCAATCAGGCGGACATTCAAGTGAACTTGCTCTCGCGCCACGACCGGAAAGCGCAGAGCCACGAAATCGCGCGGCGGCTGCGGCCTGCTCTGGTCGAGATCGGCAATCACTACGGGGCGCGCATCAAGGTGGCGGAGGTGCCGCCTGGCCCGCCGGTGCTGGAGACTCTGGTAGCCGAGGTCTATGGGCCCGACCCAAAGGGGCGAATCGAACTGGCCGGGCAGATCAAGCAGATCTTTCAGCAGACGCCTGGAGTGGTGGATGTGGATTGGTATGTGGAGGATGCGCAGAGCAAGTACGACATCAGGGTGGATTGGGACAAAGCGGCTCTGCACGGTGTATCTGCCGCCGAGGTGGCCCGCACCCTGCAGGTAGGATTGGGAGGAGCCACCGCGGGTTTGCTGCATGATTCCAAGTCGCGCGAGGACGTTCCCATCGAGGTGCGGTTGTCGCGGCAGGACCGCTCGGGCGTCGAGAACCTTCTAGGACTGAAAGTGCCCACGGCGTCCGGTTCACAGGTCGCGCTGGGCGAAGTGACCACGGTGCAACACTCGACCATCGACACCAGCGTGTACCGCAAGAATCTGCGGCCGGTGGTGTATGTGACCGGAGACCTGGCGGGACAGGAGGAGAGTCCGGTCTATGCCATTCTGAAGATGAAAGAGGAGATTGCAAAGATTAAACTGCCCGAGGGATATCAGGTGGAGCAGTCCATGGGAACCGAACCGCCGGAACGAACCGATCGCTTCTCCATGAAATGGGATGGCGAGTGGCACATCACGGTGGAGGTGTTCCGCGATCTTGGGCTCGCATTCGCCGCCGTTCTGGTGATAATTTACGTGCTGGTGGTGGGGTGGTTCCGGTCGTTTCTGACGCCGCTGGTGATCATGGCGCCCATCCCGCTGACGCTGGTCGGCATTCTTCCGGCGCACGCATTGATGGGAGCTTTTTTCACGGCGACCTCAATGATCGGCTTTATCGCTGGGGCGGGGATCATCGTGCGCAATTCCATTATTCTGGTAGATTTCATCGAACTGCGCCGTTCCCAGGGAGTGCCTCTGGAGGATGCTGTCGTGGATGCCGGGGCGGTGCGGTTTCGTCCCATGTTGCTGACAGCGGCGGCGGTGGTGGTGGGCGCGAGCGTGATATTGTTTGACCCTATTTTCCAGGGACTGGCGATCTCGCTGATGGCGGGAGAGGTGGCTTCCACTGTGCTGTCTCGCATGGCAGTACCAGTGCTCTATTTTCTGAGCCAGCGAAGTCGGGACAGAATTAGGGACAAGGGCCAGCCCGTGGCAGCATAGACTGACGAGAAATTGGCGCTTTGGGGGGCCGGAGGTGAGACACTGAATGTAGAACGCTATGTTCGATTAGTGGCCGGAGTCTTTGTTCTGGCGTCACTGGCACTCGGATACTGGGTCAGTCCGTACTGGTATCTGTTTACGGCATTCGTAGGGTTGAACTTGTTCCAGTCGGCACTGACAAACTGGTGCCCCATGATTACTATCCTGCGCAAGCTGGGTGCGCGAGGGTAGAGAACAACGGAGAGATCATCGTGACGAGTTGGATGGAGATTATCGCGGTGGTGGTGGGCTATCTGGTGCTGACCCGGTGGATTCTGCCGAAGTTCGGCATACCGACATGACAAAGCGCCGCCTGCGTCAGTTCTGGACGCGACGACAACAAAGCGGAAGCCGCAACGCCTGCGAAACAACAGAGGCCCTAGCCGCCGCTAATTTCTGGCAGCCCTTAGTAACTTGTAGCTGGCCAGCAGCTGCTCGCGGAGTTCTGCCGCCGCGATTTGGTCTGGGGATTCGACGGTAGAATGCCGGATCTGTTGAATGGCGCCTTCCAAACTGGAAAGGAAAGCCTGGCACGGCTCACATCCCTCCATGTGTTTTTCCAACTCACCGCACAGCTTATCGTCCAATTGCTGGTCCAGATAATTCGAAAGCTCGGCGAACATCGCCTTGCAGCGTGCCGGGCTGGGCGGCGGGGTAGCAGCGGCGTGCAGTGTAATTATGCGCGGCTTGGTGGGCTGGTGCAGCTTGGCCAATTCCTTGCGAACAAATAGCCGGGCGCGATGAAGCCGGACCCGCACGGTTCCGGGCTTGAGGCCTGTGATTTCGGCCACCTCGACGTCGGTCAGCTCCTCCATGTCGCGCAACACCAGCACGGTGCGGTAGGTTGGAGGTAAATTCTGGATGGCGGCGCGCAGCAACTGCGCTTCCTCGCTGCGAATGGCGAGAGCCTCGGGATTGATGGACGCGTTCTCGGTCAGGCTTTCGAGTTCGCGGCGGTCGGGGATCAACTGGTCCAGCGAGAGTGATTCCTTTGGGGCAAACTTGCTCTTGCGGCGGTTCATCAGGCAGCGGTTCTTGGCGACTTTGTACAGCCAAACCACCAGCGCCTTGGGACTGTCGAATTTGGGCAGGTAGGGAAGCGACTTCACCAGCACTTCCTGCATGGTGTCTTCGGCGTCTTCGCGTTGGCCGCAGATCCGCATGCTGAAAGAGAATACGGTGTTCTGCAGCAGAGCCAGCGCTTGTTCGAGAGATGCTTCGTCGTGGCGTTGCAACAGCGACACTGCCTGTTCGATTTCCGCTCTCATGCTTTTTAGAACATAGCACGAAGGGTGCATAGTGGCGGTGACTGAGCCGCGGGGGCGTGGGGGGGGACAATAGATTTCCCGGGAATCTCTTCACCAACAAAAACGCTGCTCCCGGTTACGGGAACAGCGTTTTGAAAAACGGCTTTTCCGGGGACTACATGGCTTTGACAGATTTGACCATGATGGTATCGCCCTTGGCTTCGCCTTCGACCGACACCTTGCTGCCAGCGGCCTTATCCAGCGCGCTCAGAGCATCCTTGTCCGCGGTGTCCAAAGTGTAGACTTTGTCATCGACGACCAAAGCGTATTTGGAACCCTTGGCAACACAAGCGCGGGTGCAGCCGGCGGCATCCCCGGGCATGGCATGCTTGGCACCGCACATGGCGTCGCTGACGGTACCGCTGTAGGTCTTGCTCTTAGCAAAAGAGGGAACCACAAGGACCGCGGTCAACAGAAGCGCAGTGACTCCGAAATTCTTCAAACGAGTATTCATGGCAATTTCACTCCCACAGTGGATTTGACCTGGTTCCCCGTGCTTCGAGAGAAGAGAGCAGGTTGGTCTAATTATAACGATTCCCGGGATCGGGTGTGGTTACAGACGAATTAAGTTGGCTTCCGCTCGTTACTGGGGGCTGAAGGTCAAGGTCACGTCCACGGTCTTTTCCGCGCTGTTTAACGATTCCTTGAGCGAGACATGCAGGGAGCGTGCGGCGTCAAGAGTCTCCAGGATCTGCTTCATGAAGGTCTGGAAGTAGCTGCCATCATAGGGTTCGCCTTCGCGCAGACCCCAAGACTCGCGGGCGAGCCGGGTGGTTTTGGCGTCGAGTCCGGTGACTTCAACTTCACCCATGTGGTATTGGTCGCCCTCGCTCACCAGCAGGGTGTAGGCGACTGAGGTGTGGGCATCGTCAAACGCCGGATCTACCTTCACGGATGCCGCCATGTATCCACGCGCGCCGTAGAGCTTCTGAACTTCGCGCAAATTGTCCTGGAGGCGGACCGCATTGGCAGGGTGGCCGGGCTGCAGTTCGATTTTCTGCTGCAGCGAACTGGTGGGGAAGACAGAGTTCCCAGCCCAGTGAATCGCCGACAGCTGGTATACATTTCCGGGAGCGATGCGGACGGCAACATCGACGGGGATTTCCTGGTCGCTCTGACTGACGACGGTGGGCACAGCCTCCACCAGTAGGGCGCGCAGATAGCCGCGCTCCTGATAAACCGGAAGCACGGTGAGCCTGACATTGGCCGCGATCCTGGAATACGAATAGTCGGTGCCGTGAAGGTTCTGGGTGGCCGCGGTAAGGGCAGTAGCATCAGCGGGCGATGCGCCAGGGAAATTCAGATCGTGAATGGGAAAGTTGACACCGGTCACGGTAAAGTCGACGGCATCGACCGCCCCCTGCAAGGCGGCGCTATCGATGTAGGAAACGTGGCCCGGGAGCTTGTTTTCGATGAGCAGGGTCTGCAATGCATCGGACACATCCGCGGAGATGGAACCGGAAGCCGGCAACAGGCCCTGGAAGAGGGGGACGCGCTGCTTCAACTTGTCGAGCAAGTCGGCATCCCGAAACCAGACAAAATTCTGGAAGCGAACCGGGATCAGCTTGTCGCTTTCGCTGACCTGGAGATCTACCTTGGTGCCGGTGCGTTCAAAGGAATAGGTGTACTGCACGTCGGTGAAGACGCCGACATCGCCAAGGCGCTGGATGGCGGTGTCCAAGGTGGGTTTCTCTACTGTGTCGCCCAGCTTCAGGCCCCAGGCGGTAAGGATTTGTTCGGTGGTATAGCGGCTGTTGCCATGGACCACGACTTCCAGCAGCTTGGTGGGAGTGGCGGGAGGGAGCTTAGTCTTAGGCTTTACCGGCGGGGCGGCGAGCGCAAGAGTGCAGATGAACAGCAGATACGAGAGCGATACGAGGCGAGTGAGTTTGGGCATCAACGTTTTCCTCCCGCCAGAAGATCGACGGCCTTGAGTCTGGTAGTGATTTCGATGAAGGCACGAGCGGCGCGGCTGAGGGCCTTGTCCTTGCGGAAGATGAGCGCCAGGTCGCGGCGAATCGTAAGGTCGGAGATCGAGATAGTGGCCAGGAAATTGGCGCGAACGTCCTCCTCGACGTTGGAGCGAGCGATGAACCCAACGCCGACGCCAGCGGCCACAAAACGTTTGAGCAGTTCGCTGGAGTCGAGCTCCATCGAGAACCGTGGCTTCAGCCTACGTTCCCGGAACAAAGCCTGCAACGCATCTCGCGTATGGCCGGCCTTGGGGACGACCAGAGGGAACTTGGCGACTTCCGCGACGGTTGCCGACTTGGCCCGGGCCAGCGGATGAGTGGTGGGAGCGATGATGACCAGTTCATCGCGATGAATCAGCACCACGGTGAGCCGGGAGTGGGTGACGGGAAGCGATACCACGCCGAAGTCCACGGTATTGTCGAGGACGGATTGCAGGATCTTGGCGTAGTCGGAACGCTGGATATTGACGGCGACCGCAGGATACTTTTTGCGAAACTCAGCGAAGACCTCGGGCAGGATGTGAAGACAGGTGCCTTCATTGGCGCCAACGACGATTTCGCCGCGAGGTTCGCGCTCATTTTCGGCCATGGCGGCGATGACTGCCTTGCGCGAAGCCAGTGCGGCTTCAGCGTACTGCAGGAAAAGCTTGCCCGAAGCAGTGAGCGAGACTCTCCCTCCGGAGCGATCCAGCAACTTGGCGCCGACCTCCTCCTCCAGAGTGCGAATCTGGGAGGAGATGGCGGGCTGAGTGCGGAAGCGCCTCTCGGCCGCGCGCGAGAAAGACGAACCGCGTGCGACTTCCAGGAAACTGGCTATTTGATCGAAGTCCATGGGAAAGCGGTCAGCCCTCAGCTAACAGCCACCAGTGACCAACAAAGTCGACGACGGGTAGATTCTAGCAGGTGGGGGAGGCGAGGGCGGCGGCGCTGAACGGTGCTGACCGGACTAGCGGCCGGTGAGCCTGCGGGTGGCGTCGTCCAAGTGCTGCTGGGCCTCAATCGACCAGCCGCTGTTGGGATCCAGTTGAATGTATTGCTGCCAATCGGCGATGACCTGCGGATAAGACTGGGTGCGCTCCAGGACGAGAGCGCGATTAAACCGGGCCACGGGGTTGCGCGGATCTCGCGACAAAATTTCGTTTAATAGTTGGAGCGCCGTGGCATCGCCGGTGGGATCACCGGTCGATGCTGCGCGCTCCGAGTAAGCGGTGGCCAGGTCGAGCGCGATGGCCGCGTCAGTGGGCCGGGCGCTGCGGGCCTTGGTCAGGGCCTCAATCGCGGCTTGATCGTTGCCTTCAAGGAGTTGGATCTTCGCATTGGTATGGAGCCACTCGGGGCTATCTGGGTTGCGGTTCAGATGGCGTTGCACCTGGGCTTCGGCTTCGAGCAGGGAGGAAGGGAGATCAAGGCGGGAAGATGTTGACCCCCGTTGTTGGCGAAGCGCCGCGTAGTTGGTGCCGGGCAGCCGCATCTGCAGCGAGCGATGCTCCGAGTAGGCCTGGGCGATGAGCATGTTGGTGGAGGCAAGGGCTCGGGAATTTGCGGTCCAGAACCAGAACGAAATTGCAATGAGCAAGACAGCAGCCACTGGGGCTGCGCCGCGCATCCAGCCGGGAAACCAGGATACGCTGGCCCGGGAAGGAGTTGGAACTTTCGGCTTGGGAGGCTCAGGCTTCGAGGCCTGTGGAGCAGATTGTTCAGCCATGCGCAATGCCAGGTTCCGCTGCCATCCGGAGCGGGAACTCTTGAGCTGGCTAACGAAAGCATCTTCTTCGGAGGTTGTGTCGGTGGCGAAGTCCAGGGAAGCTTGATGGAGAAGCGGGCCGCAGTCGTTGCAGGTGGAAGCATGTTGGGCTAGCGGTTCGGCCTCGGCGGGAGAAAGTAAACCAGCGGCTAAGCGCGTCCAGACATCGGGTTCCGGGCACGTTGAGGTGGGAGGCGCGTTGGTTATTTCCCGCATGGCCTCGATCTCCTTTTGCGCCTGCTGGTGAGCCAGGAGAAGGGACTGGCAGGCCAGGCAACTTTCGGCGTGCGCTGCCGGGTCGAACCCTGGTGGCGATGGGGCTGCCGTGTCGGATCGCTCCACCAGCCATGCAAGTTCGTCCGCACTCAAGTGTCGTGCATCGGGATTGATTAAATTGTCGCTCACAGTCTTATAACGGATTCTCCATCTGAAACCCTTTCGTAATATTTTGTGAAAGACGCGGCCCCGCCAGGCGTTCCCGCACTTGGCGACAGAGGCGAGTGAGCAAGGTCTCCACTCCCTTTACTGATAATCCGTGGCAACCAAGCTCGGCGATGGCCTTCGCGGTCAATCCCTGACGGTGCCGCAGCCAAAAAATGTAGCGGTCGCGATCGGCAGACGAGCTGTCGCGGAGAATCCAATTCAGGGCCGTCTCGATTTCCTGGAGGAGCAGTCGCTGGTCGATCAGGTGGGGAGCGCTGGGATCCGCAGGCTCGGGAAAATTGTTATCGTCCAACGAGGCAATGTTTTTGCCGGCGTTGCGCTTGTCGGACCGACTGGCGCGGAAGTGGTCATGCACAGCGTTGGCCGCAATCACCTTCAAGTAGCCATAAATCGACTCGGGCCGCCGGGATTCGAACTGCCCCAGAATGTGCTCCAGGTGCGACAAGATCTTGAGATAGATATCCTGCACCAGGTCGTCCACCAGTTCCACCGTGGGGACGCAATGATGCCCGGCCGTACGATAGACGGTGACGGCGATGATCTTATGAAATCGACGGACGAACTCTTCCCAGGCTTCGGCGTCGCCCGCAGCGCAGGCGTGGAGAAGTTCGTCGAGTGGCAGGTCTCCCCAATACATAGAGCGGCGGCGCAGGAAATGGATATGGGGGATTGTACCTTAATGACCTGCGCGGATGCGGGCCAGCGTGGAACGGCACCTTCCGCAGAAAACAAAAAGCCCGCGCGAACCGCCGCGGGCTCCGGGATGTGAAAAGCGGTACGTCTAGAAGCCGATCACGCCTACCAGTTCCTTCACCGATTCCGCACTCTTGTCCAGCGCGGATTTTTCTTCGGCGGTGAGCTTGATTTCGATGATCTGTTCGATACCCTTGGCTCCGAGCTTCACTGGCACGCCCACGAACAGGCCCTTGATGCCATACTCGCCGTCGAGGTAGGCGGCGCAGGGCAGGATCTTGTGCTTGTCTTTAAGAATGGCTTCCACCATCTCAGTGGCGGCCGCGGACGGCGCATAGTAGGCCGAACCCGTCTTGAGATATTTTACGATCTCCGCACCGCCGTCTCGAGTTCGCTGTACCAGCCGGTCGAGCGTCGTTTGGTCCATCAGTTCGGTGATCGGAATTCCAGCTACGGTAGAGTAGCGGGGAAGGGGAACCATAGTGTCGCCATGTCCACCCAGAACGAAAGCGGTGACGTTCTCGACACTAACCTTCAGTTCCTGAGCGATGAAAGTGCGGAACCGCGCTGAATCGAGCACGCCGGCCATGCCAATCACGCGATGGCGAGGAAATCCGCTGAGCTTGAAAGCCGCCTGGGCCATGGCATCCAGCGGATTGGAGACCACAATCAGAATGCAGTTGGGTGAGTACTTGACCACTTCGCCGACGACTGCCTTCATGATGTTGGCATTGGTATTGAGCAGATCGTCGCGGCTCATGCCCGGCTTGCGCGGGATTCCGGCCGTGATGACAACGATGTCAGAGTCGGCAGTATCGGCGTAGCTCTGCGTGCCTACGATGTAGGAGTCGCACTTTTCGATAGGCATGGCCTCGAGCAAGTCGAGCCCTTTGCCCTGGGGAACGCCTTCAATGATGTCGATGAGGACGACGTCCGCAAGCTCTTTGGACGCAATCCAGTGGGCGGCGGTGGCCCCCACATTGCCCGAGCCTACGATGGTTACTTTCTTGCGCATAAAAGTTCCTTTCTATGAATCCGACTGCGAAGCTAGAGATCGCGGAGCGGGAGAGCCACGAACGCCAGCCAAGGTGGTATCGGCCAGACGCGCGACGACCGCTCCCGTCGCGGGGATTGCAGGTCTCGCCTAAACTGCTGTGAGCACGGCCGCGCCCATGTTCTCGATCATGTGGGTGGCGAACTCGCTGGTCTTGACTTTGGTCGCGCCTTCCATCAAGCGTTCGAAGTCATAGGTGACCTTCTTCTGCTCGATGGTCTGCTCCAAACTGCTGTCAATAAGGTCGGCCGCTTCGTTCCAGCCCAGGAAGCGGAACATCATGACGCCCGATAAGATTAACGAGCCAGGGTTGATGACGTCCTTGTCGGCATACTTGGGAGCGGTGCCGTGGGTGGCTTCGAAGCAGGCGTACCCGTCGCCCACATTGGCCCCGGGAGCGATGCCCAGTCCGCCGACCTGGGCTGCGCAAGCGTCGGAGATGTAGTCGCCGTTCAGGTTCGGGGTGGCCAAGACCTGGTATTCATTGGCGCGGGTCACCACTTGCTGGAAAATGGAATCGGCGATGCGGTCGTTGACCATCAGGTTTTTCTTCCAGGCGCCGTTGCCATGAGTGGAGTAGATGGCATCCAGACAAGTCTTCACCTCGCGGTACACGTCCTGGCGGAAGTCCTCGGTGGCGAACTCCAGACCGGGCTCGACCAGATGGGCATTTTGCTCGATGGTCAGGGCGGGGTTGCGGTCTTTGTTGTCGAGGATCCAGCTCTCGCGCTCGGTGACCACCTTGTCGCGAAACTCCTCGGTCGCCAATTCGTATCCCCACTTGCGGAATGCGCCCTCGGTAAATTTCTGAATGTTGCCCTTGTGGACCAGGGTGACGGTCTTCTTGCCATTGGCCAGAGCAAATTGAATGGCCATGCGGACCAGACGCTTGGTGCCAGTAATGGAAATCGGCTTGATGCCAATACCGGAGTCGAGGCGGATCTGCTTCGGGCCGCCTTTCAGCATGTCTTTGTTCAGGAACTCAATCAGGCGGGCGACTTCAGGCGTGCCTTCTTCCCACTCAATGCCAGCGTAGACATCTTCGGTGTTCTCGCGATAGATGACAATATTCATGCGCTCGGGATGCTTCACCGGCGAGGGCGTGCCGTGGTAGTACTTCACCGGCCGAATGCAGGCGTAGAGATCGAGGATCTGGCGCAGCGCGACATTGAGCGACCGGATGCCACCGCCGACCGGCGTAGTGAGGGGACCCTTGATGGACACGCGGAACTCGCGCAAAGCGCTGATGGTGTCGTCGGGCAGCCAGTTGTTAAACTTGGCCATGGCCTTTTCGCCGGCGAACACTTC
The DNA here is from genome assembly GCA_025360645.1 of Acidobacteriaceae bacterium. Lineage (GTDB taxonomy): Bacteria > Acidobacteriota > Terriglobia > Terriglobales > Acidobacteriaceae > JANYBT01. Next base: position 14,034 of record JANYBT010000140.1, read on the forward strand.
GTACCAGGCAACGCGGCGTTTGCCGCCATAGGCTTTCTCGACGGCCGCGTCGAATACCCGCACCGAGGCCTTCCAGATATCACGGCCGGTGCCATCGCCTTCGATGAAGGGGATGATGGGGTTAGTGGGAACGTCGTAGGTTCCGTTGCTGTAGCCGATCTTAGCGCCATTGGCGGGGACCGGGAGGCCGTTGTAGGAAGCCGGCATAGGAACATCCTCCGCGATGAATTGTTGTAGCTTTTGATTATAAGAGCATGGGGTAAACATTAAGAAATGACGTGCGTCACAAAGGAGTGTGACGCACGTCAGGCGAAGGGAACTCCCGATCTGCCGCCCCGCCTCGCGCTACACCCGCTCGATAGTGACAGACTGCAGCACGATGTCCTTCAGCGGACGATCTTGCCGGTTGCGCGGTTGGCTGATGATCTTCTCGACCACATCGTAACCCTCCACCACTTCGCCAAAGATGGTGTGCTTGCCGGTGAGCCACTCGGTGGGTGCTACGGTGATGAAAAATTGCGAGCCATTGGTGTTGGGACCGGCATTGGCCATGGCCAGCTTGCCGGCTTTGTCGAAGCGGTGCTTCGAGCCCTTGGTCTCATCCTCAAATTGGTAGCCGGGACCGCCCATGCCGCTGCCCATCGGGTCGCCGCCCTGGACCATGAAGTCGGTGATGACGCGGTGAAAAATCGTGCCGTCGTAAAGGCGGTCTGTGACTTTCTTGCGGCTGGTGGGATGGGTCCACTCGCGCTTGCCTTCCGCAAGATCGGTAAAGTTGGCGACAGTTTTGGGTGCGTCCTTCTCGAACAGACGGCACACAACAGTGCCTTCGGAAGTGTGAAGAATTGCGTAGGTGCCAGGTTCGCGTGACATAGAAAAATCCTTTCGAGATGGGATGAATGATGTTGGGTGGCGGCTTCATTCCTCCGGTTCGAGGCGAATGAAGCCGCTGGAAGCTAAGAAGCTACTGCGGCTTAGGGGTGCTGGCTGCGGGCTTGTGGGCCATAGGCCTGGCAGCGCCCGCGGGCTTCGCCGCAGCCGGCATGGCATCGCCGCGCACGATGGTGATCTTGGTGATCTTGATGGCATGGAACGGCTTGTCGTCACGAGGGTCGCGCGACATGCGAGCGATGGTCTTCACTAGTTCCTGGCTGGGCTCGTCGCATTGGCCGAAAATGGTGTGCTTGCCATTCAGGTGCGGGACCGCAACTTCTGTGATGAAGAATTGCGAGCCATTCGTATTGGGGCCGGAATTGGCCATCGCCAGGCGGCCGGGACGGTCGAAAGCGAGTGTGGCAACAAATTCGTCCTTGAACTTGTATCCCGGGTCGCCGGTACCATCTCCGCGCGGGTCTCCGCCCTGGATCATGAAGTTGGGAATGACGCGATGAAAGATGGTGCCGTTGTAAAGGGGCACGCCCTTCTTGGTGGCGCCGCTGACCGGGTTCTTCCACTCTTTGGTGCCGGTGGCCAGGCCGATGAAGTTGGCTACGGTCACCGGCGTTGCCTTTTCGAACAGCTTGCAGGTGAGCTTGCCCGCGGTGGTATCGAAGATAGCAGTGGGTTCTACAGAAGAGGCGGGCTCGGCCGCAGTCGCGGGGTGCGTCGCTGCAGTCTTTGGGGCGGCGGGCTTGGCTACGGGCGCGGTCTGCGACCAAGCCATGAAAGACAAGCACACTAAGGTGCCCACACCGAGAAGTTTGCGCATGGATTCTCCTTGCATAAAAGCGAATGATGGATGCCGCTGAGTCTTTATTGTACGACAGGAGGCGCCTGGTTATGGCCTGTCCGCTCCCGGCTCCTACCGGTGCGTTTCCGCTTGCATCTGGTGGCTGACCCGCTCGACCTCAGCAAACACCCGCAGCACATTCCCGCCCAGAATCTTGTGGATGTCGGCTGCGCTGTAGCCGCGATCCAGCAAGGCCTGCGTGATGCGAGGCAGGTCGGCCGCGGAATCCATGCCCAGCGGACTGGCGCCGCTGATGCCGTCGAAATCCGATCCCAATCCAACGTGATCCACTCCGGCGACCTTCGCGATGTGGTCAATGTGGTCGATCAAGGATTTAAATGGCGGCCGAGGAACCTTGGCGGCCCACTCGCGCTGGATCTTGTCGTAGTCCGCGTAGCTGACGGGCTTGCCCTGGGCCTTGCGCTCTTCCACAAACTTCTCGACCGCCGCATCTGCATCTTTGCGCATCGCAGTGCTGGCCTTGCGGTAGTCTTCGTCAATGAAACCGTTGTAAAAATTGACCTGGACCACGCCTCCATTCTTGGTGACGGCGCGCAGCATATCGTCGGTCATGTTGCGAGGTGCGTTGGTGAGGGCGCGTGCGGAAGAGTGCGAAGCAATCACCGGCGCCTGGGTCACCGCGATGGCGTCGTAGAACGTCTTGTCTGCAACGTGGGAGATGTCCACCATCATGCCTAGCCGGTTCATCTCCACCACCACCTGCTTGCCGAAATCGGTGAGTCCGTTATGATGGTCTACCTTCGGGTCGTCAATGTCGCCCGAGGAGTCGCCCCATTCGTTGGTGTTGGACCAGGTGAGCGTCATGTAACGAACGCCGAGACGGTAGAAGTCGCGCAGCAGGCGCAGATCGTTCTCGATGGCGTGCCCACCTTCAATGCCCATGAGCGCGGCGAGCCTGTGCTGCTGGCGGGCGCGCTCAATGTCCTCCACCGAGAAGGCCATCATCATGCGGTCGGAGTGGCGCGACTGCTGCTCATAGACCGAGTCAATCAGGTCGAACGCGCGTTTCGCATACTGCCCTTTGAACGACGGCTCCACCCAGATGGAAAAGAACTCCGCGTTCAGATTGCCGTCGCGCACCTTGTCCAGACTGATGTGGCCAATGTCTTTGGGGTCGGTGCTGCCGATGTCAAAGCCTTCGTCGAGAAAGCGCTGTGGCGTGTCGGCGTGCGTATCCACGACGATGGCGGAGTCGTGAATCTGGCGAGCGCGGGCAGAGACTTCCGGAGTGGAGTTCTGGGAAAACAGCAGGCCCGGCGCCAGCCAGATCATCAAGCAGAAGGGAAAGAAACGTGTCATAAGAGTTTTCGCATCCAGCGTTGCAAGGCCAGATTGTATATCGGCCAAGCCAACTAAAGCGCGGAGTCGGCCCCGATTGCAGCCAAGGCTTGGGCCACGCAGACTTCAAGCGGCTGGTCGCTGTCGATGAGGGTCTTGGGCTGCATGATCGGTTCGAAGCGCGCCTTCACTGCCTGATACAGAGCGTAGTCGCGATTTCCTGCCGGGTGCATGCCTGGCTCCGCCGCCTCCAGCCGTCGTTTCGCAGTCTCGTCAGAGCAGGTGCACTCCAGTATTCGCCACGGCTGTTGTATCTCCGCTGCGAACGCGAGCACTTGGTCAATCTGATACCTGCGCGAGAAGGTCCGGCCGTCGAGGAAAATCCACCGATGGGAATTCTGGCGGAGCAAGAATGCAGCCGTTTGCAGCATCAGCGACTGGCAGAAGTCGTCCTGCTGGGTGGAATATTCAATGGCGGCGGGGGAGAAGAGAGCATGGCGGAGGGCGTCTTTGCTGACGACAGCGCCGACCAGCTTGCGAGCAAGCTCTCCGCAGAGAGTGGTTTTGCCCGTCCCGGGCAGGCCAGCCATAAGAACCATCATGAGAGCTTGGCGGGTCGGGCGATTACGGGCCCAGCCGCGCGGGCTGAACGTCCGTTGCCTGTTGGCTGTCTTCGAATGGGGCGAGATCCATGGCGGTCTGCGACTTGCGCCAATCCGCGTAGTTCTTTGACACCATGATGTGGAACACCCATTGGCGCCGCTCTTCTTCCGGCTCGACCAGACCAAGCGCCTTCAGATAGAACAGGTAGCGCTCGACGAAGTGCATCTGGTCCCGCGTCATGCCGCGGCGTTGCAAGTCGAGTGTGGTGCCGGCGAGGTGAGACGACGCATACTCGCCGCGCTCGGGGGCCGCATTGCGATTGTGGCGGCGAAGCTTGTGCTGCACCAGAACCGTACGCACGGCGGAATTGATTTGGAGTTGGTCATGAAATCGAGTGTAGTAAGCGAGGCTGAGGTCTTCCACGAAATCGCGGGTCCAGGGACGGCAATAGCGGCGGTCCAGGTCAAGAGCGGGCTGAATGCGGAGACCGGGGCCGACTCGAAGTGGCACCAGCTCCTCGCTTGCCTTGAGCGCTTCCAGTTCATCGTTGTCGGCGATACGCGGCAGGTCGAACAGGTTGATCAGCTCATTCTGTTTCAGCAGGGAGGCCGCGCTGGGAATAAACATGCGCGCCATCAGGAGTCCGTAATGGCGCAGACGCCCCAACTTACGATGCCGCACCCGCGTGGGCTGGAGCCCAAACGACGGCGCGGAAATCACCATCAGCAACGCCAAAACCACCCAAGCTCTGTTCTTCATAACGGGGGAAGCACCTCGGGGTTTAAGGGAACCCCTGAGGAGAAAGTAAATGGATTGTAAACGAAACTTGATGCTGCGCAACAGCAAAAACAGAAAAATCTTTCCGGGGCAGGGAAGCGGCCGCCCCGAATCCTCTATTTTCGGAATAAGTCTCCGATGGCTTGGACCATCACGTCGCGGCCCACTTCAGAGATGGAGCGGGTCAACGGGATGTCCTTGGGACAAATCTCCACGCAGTTCTGAGCGTAGCCGCACTCTTGAATGCCGCCATCGCCCATCAACGCGGTCAGGCGCTCGCGCTTGAGGGCTGCTCCTGTGGGATGCGCGTTGAACAGCCGCGCCTGCGAGATGGCGGCGGCGCCAACAAAGCCGGTGTCTTCGTTGAACTGCGGGCAGGCCTCCATGCAGCAGCAACAGGAAATGCAGCGCGACAACGGATAGGCGGCCTCCTGGTCTTCCGGCGTAATGCGAGGACCCGGCCCGAGATCGTAGGAGCCATCAATCGGCACCCACGCCTTAAGCTTTTTCAAGTTCTCAAAGAGCACGCTGCGATCGACGGAGAGGTCGCGCACTACGGGAAATTTCGAGAATGGCTCAAGCCGAATGGGCTGATCGAGCTTGTCAACCAGCGCCGAGCAGGCCATGCGCGCCTTGCCGTTGATCAACATGGCACACGATCCGCACACTTCTTCCAGACAGTTCGAGTTGTAGGTGATGGGCGTGGTCGGCTTGCCGTCACGAGTGACGGGGTTGGCGGCGATCTCCATCAGAGCCGAAATAACGTTCAGGTTGCGCTTGTAGGGGATCTCGAACTCTTCCCAAACCGGCTTGCTGTCGGGGGTGAGCTGGCGCTTGATCTTGATGATGATGGATTTGTTATTTGCCATTGGTCAGTCCCATTGTTCTTTGCCTCAACTCAATACTTCCTCGGTCTGGGCGGAATCAACGATGCATCCACCGGCTCGAACTCAAATTTCGGACCATCGGCTGCCGAAGCGAACAACGCTTTCGTGGTCTTCATCCAGTTGGCGTCGTCGCGCTCAGGGAAGTCGGGCTTGTAGTGGGAGCCGCGGGATTCGTCGCGCATGGCCGCTCCCTGCGCGATCACGCGTGACAACTCCAGCATGTTGTAGAGCTGCCGGGCAAATGCGACCGTCGTATTCGCCCACTGGGTTCGATCACTCAAGTTGATGTTGCGGAAGCGCTCCAACAGCTCGACCACCTTGGCGTCCGCCGCCAGGCACTTCTGGTTGTAGCGAATGACAGTGCAGTTGGCGGTCATCACTTCGCCCAGTTCGCGCCACAGCAGGAACGGGTTTTCCTTGCCATCGGCGCGCATCAGGCTGGCGTTGATTTCCTGCTGGCGCCTGCACTCGGCCTCGAAATGGCCATTGCCGGGCGCGGCTTGCAGGTTCTTGGCATAGAGCATCGCCGCCGGCCCTGAGATAAATCCGCCGTAGATGCACGAGACCAGCGAATTCGCGCCCAAGCGGTTGGCCCCGTGGTACTGATACTCGGCTTCGCCCGCTGCGTAAATCCCCGCAATATTGGTGGACTGCTTGTAATCCACCCACATGCCGCCCATGGTGTAGTGCATGCCGGGAAAAATCTTCATGGGAACATCGCGCGGATCGTCGCCCACGAACTTTTCGTAAATTTCCAGAATCCCTTCGAGCTTGCGGTCGAGCACTTTGCGGTCAATGTGGGTCAGGTCGAGATAGACCATTGGCTTGCCGTCAATGCCAAGGTTGTACTCGTACACCACTTTGAAGATGGCACGGGTTGCAACATCGCGCGGCACCAGGTTGCCATACTTCGGGTACCACTCTTCCAGAAAATACCAGCGCTCGCTGTCGGGGATGCTCTTGGGATCGCGAGTGTCGTTGGCAGTCTTGGGGACCCAGACGCGACCGCCTTCGCCGCGTGCCGACTCCGACATCAGGCGCAGCTTGTCTTCGCCGGGAATCGACGTGGGATGCACCTGAATAAACTCGCCGTTGGCGTAGTAGCAGCCCTGCTGGTACAGCGCCGATTGGGCCGAGCCGGTACAGACCACGGAGTTGGTGGATTTTCCGAAAATCGCCCCGATTCCGCCGGTCGCGAGAATGATGGCATCGGCAGGGAAGGTGCGGATTTCCATCGTCCACAAATCCATGGCGCAAATTCCGCGGCAAACCTGATTGCCATCGAGCACTGCGGAAAGAAATTCCCAGTGCTCATATTTCTTGACCTTGCCCTCGGATTCATAGCGGCGCACTTGCTCATCGAGCGCGTAGAGAAGCTGCTGCCCGGTGGTGGCGCCCGCGAACGCGGTGCGGTTGTACAGCGTGCCGCCAAAGCGGCGGAAGTCGAGCAGTCCTTCGGGAGTGCGATTGAAGGTCACGCCCATGCGATCCAGTAGATCGATAATTGCCGGCGCCGCTTCGCACATCGCCTTCACCGGCGGCTGATTGGCCAGGAAGTCTCCGCCATAGACGGTGTCGTCAAAATGCTGCCAGGTGGAATCGCCTTCGCCCTTCAGATTTTTGGCCGCGTTGATTCCGCCCTGGGCGCACACCGAATGCGATCGCTTGACCGGGACAATGGAAAACAAATCCACCTCTCCGCCCATTTCCGCGATCTTGATGACGGCGGCCAGCCCCGCCAGCCCGCCGCCGATTACGATGATCCTTGGATTTGATGCCATGCGTTTAGAAATCCGATCTGCCGGGCCACAGACCCGGTCGCTACTTCATGTCGCTACTTCATTACGATACTTTCCGAGACCCCGGTGTCCAGCGGTAGTCGCGGAGCCTTCAGGAACCCGTACATGCTGACTGCGCCGATGGAAACCAGTCCCAGCGCCAGCGCCAGACAAACGTATCCAAAGCGGCGGCGCGCAGTTTCTCCGGTGGTGATGCCCCATTTGGCCGCGAACAGCCACAGCCCATAGCTGAAGTGCCAGGAGGCCGCGATGATTCCGGCCGCGTAGAACGCGATCATCCAGGGGTGCTGAAATTCTCCCTGCACTTTGGCGAAGGCCTGCATCGGATGGTCTGGCAGATGGACCCCGGTGAAGCGCAAGTAATACGTGTGCTGCGCCATGTAGGCGAAGGCGATGATGCCAGTCCAGCGCTGCGAGGTGTACAGCCAGTTGCCGCTCCAGGGGTACTCGGCGATATTGCTGTCACCCCGGTACCAGATGTAGATCCCATAGAGGCCGTGGTAAAGAATCGGAATCCAGATGCCGAACAGTTCGAGTCCGACCACAAACGGCAGACTATTGAGAAACGCCACCTGCTTCCCGTAGGCCTCGGCCCCCTTGAATGCCTCGGCATTGGAAATGAAGTGTTCGAGAAGGAAGAGACCGATGGGGACGATGCCGCTCAGCGAGTGCAAACGGCGCAAGAGGAACGACGTGCCTTCTCCGGCGCGAAGCGGAGCTACCCCAGGTTTAATTGCCGGAGCTGCGGATGACGCCACGAGACCGCTCCTTCTGACTTTCAGAGTGACAACGCAACCAATGATTATGTCGGCGCGAGCCAATGAAGTCAAGAAACGCGGACCAATCTTCGTCACCGCTTGGAGCGAAAGGAAACAAACCAGGGTAGGAGGGTTGACGATCGGAAAATCGCGGTTGTCAAGGCGAATTACATGCCGGGAGCGGAGTTAAACAACCACTCCAGAGCGTCACGAAACGCCGCGCCCCGATGGCTGTAGCGCGCTTTCTCCTCCGCACTGAGTTCCGCAAATGTTTTATGAATGGCAGGAAAGTAAAACAGGGGATCGTATCCGAACCCGTGGCTTCCGCGTGGCGCGTTGAGAATCATGCCTTCCGCACTGCCGCGAAAAGTGGCCAGGGGTATGCCATCGCGGGCGGCGGCCATCACGCAGACAAATCGCCCCGTGCGTTGCTCGATCGGGACTGCGGCCAACTCGCTCAGCAAACGCGCGTTGTTGTCTTCGTCGTCGGTATTGGCGACTGCCAGGTGCGGTTGAGCGGCGGCATACCGCGCGGAATGCACTCCGGGTGCGCCGCCGAGCGCATCCACTTCCAGACCAGAGTCATCCGCCAGAACCACCTCGCCCGGCGCAAAGCGGCTGTAGTATTGCGCTTTCTTCTCGGCATTGGCCTCGAAGCTCTGGCCGTCTTCGACAGCCAAAGGAATATCTGCGAAACCGGGGATGCCCGCGATCTCAATCCCATGGGTCTTGGCTGCTCCGGCGAAGTCGCGCAGCTTGCCGGAATTGGAGGTAGCGATCAGGACTCTAAGCATGAGGGTAGGCCGGGCGCCAGACGTCTTCCATTAGCGGTCCACAAACTTGGCGAACATCCGGTGGGGATCAATGGCGATGAACAAGCCCTGGCTGCGCGCCAGGGGTTCGCCCTTCTGGTTTAGAATCTCGGCCATGTTGATGTGCTTGCGGCCGCGGACCCGCACCTCGCGCGACTCCACCCGCAGCGCCTGGTTGAGCGGTACCGGCTTCAGGTAGTCCACTGTGATCTGCGAGGTCAGCGCCACCACGTGCCGCAGCTTGTTCACTTTGCCCATGGCCTCGTCCAGAATGGTCGCGATGATGCCGCCATGACAGTGCCCGGGAGGGCCTGTATAGCGCTTGCCCAGCCGAAAGCGGCACACAAAGCAATCGCGTTCTTTATCGTAGGTAAAGCGCAGTCGCATTCCCTCGGAATTGTTTTTGCCGCAAGCAAAACAGTAGTTCTTTTGCAGGCGAACGTAGCGGGTGTCGTGACCGGAGGCTGATTTGGCTTTTGGCATGGGACGAACCCGATTCTATCGTGGGAATGGGAGTGGGGCGAGCCGGGAACTTCGGGCAACGAAAAAAATGCCCGCGATCCTTGCGGATCGCGGGGCAAATCTGAACAGCCCTCCCCAGAACTGCTCCGGGAAAGAATACGACCGGAACCCGCGTGGGTAAATACCCTCTCAGTGGGGGACAAATGGCACTTTTTAGCCACCGGAGAGCCGAAAATAACACTTGTCCATAGTCCAAATTGTTGTTATAGTTCGGACACTCACATTTCGGATGTTCGAGACGATTCGTGATTGTGAGACGGTAATGAAGAGAGGGTGGCCGCCCTCAATTTCTTCAGGATACCAACTGCCGGACAGGCCAACTGGCGCAACTCTCTACCTTTAGAGTGCATAGTTTTGCACCATAGGGGTCAGTCGCACGGCACGCGTATCTTTGTAAGCTATTGATTACAAATGATATATGTGTCAACCCTGGGTGTGGCTGAAGGATTGCTTTAGCATTGGTGGGCGTGTGTATCTGCACTGCGGTTCCCGGTATGGGGATCGAAAACTGAAACTTCGGATGTTCAGCGCGAGAATTTGGTTCAGGAGGGTAGTATGAGGCGAGTAGTATTGCTTGTGCTGTTGGCACTAGCGGTTCCTATGCTAGCAAGCGCCAGCAGCTTTGACATCACTAACCTGGGAGGTAGCCTTACCGGGAGCTCGAGCGGGCTCACCGTGGGAAGCTCCACCATGATCCAGTACGGCGGGATTATCGGAAGCAACTTGGGAAGCGTCGGCTTCACCACAGGGGCTCTGACGTCCGGCAGTCTGGCAATGGGCGGATCTTTCGCGGCAGGCGGCTCCTTCACCATCAGCGGCTGCGGTTGCAGCGGAGTGCCTTCGGGAACGATCTTCACCGGAAGCTTTGACGGTCCAGTGACTTGGCAGTTGGTTACCTTGGCGGATGGAACCCATAACTACATTCTTACGGGCACCATCAGCGGCACTTGGTACACCGGTGCTACAGTTGCGGGAGCGGTCACCCAGCTCACCATCAACACTGGAAAGGGCTTTTTCAACGGCTCGACCGGCATTTCCAGCGGCGACATCGCCATCAACGGAGTCGTGCCTGAACCGGGCACCCTCGGTTTGCTGGGAACTGGACTGGCAGGTATTGCCGGACTGGTTCGTCGGAAGCTGAAAGTTAGCTAGCTTTTTTCGAAAAAGGCAGAAGCCCCGCCGCTCGGCGGGGCTTTTCCTTTGTCCCCGACTTCTTTCTTCCTTCCTTCCTTCCAGGGCCTAAAAAAACCGGGAGCCCTGGACTCGCCCCGTCTCTGGCAAGTCCGGTCTCCCGGTTGGTCTGTTCCAGCTCGATGGGCTTCCTCTAGCTCACCCCGGTCGCGATCAGTTTTCACTTGCGTTAATTTTTATCCGCACGGACTGACGATTCCTCAACTCTCCCGATTTACCGACCTGGCAGAACCTGCGCAATCCCGCGCGCCGATGTAAACTAATCTTTCAGGGCGAAGGTTGCAATAGCCGTAACCATCGGCCTACTTTTTCACGAAACAGAAAAGAGCCTTGTTATGTCACAGAATAATGGGAGTTCCAGCAGCCTTCGTCTAAAAACCGGGTTGGCGGAAATGCTGAAGGGCGGGGTCATCATGGATGTCACCAACGCCGAGCAAGCTGAGATTGCCGAAAAGGCGGGCGCCGTGGCTGTGATGGCGCTGGAGCGGGTTCCGGCCCAGATTCGCGCCGAGGGCGGGGTGGCCCGTATGGCGTCGCCCAAGAAGATTCGCGAGATCATGGCAACCGTCTCCATTCCAGTTATGGCGAAGTGCCGCATCGGACATTTTGCCGAAGCCCAGATATTGCAGGAACTCGGCGTGGACTACATTGACGAGTCGGAAGTCCTGACCCCCGCCGATGAAGCCCACCATGTGGATAAGCATGCCTTCAAGACTCCATTTGTGTGCGGCGCCCGCAATCTGGGCGAGGCCCTGCGCCGCATCGCCGAAGGCGCCTGCTTGATCCGCACCAAGGGCGAGGCTGGTACGGGCGACGTTGTGCATGCGGTAAAGCACATGCGCCAGATTGTGAGTGAGATGCGCGGACTCACCATCCTCAGCGAGCAGGAGTTGTACGCTCGCGCCAAAGACCTGCAGGCGCCTTATGAGTTGGTCAGCATGGTCGCGAGGGCAGGGAAGTTGCCGGTGCCCAATTTCTCGGCTGGAGGAATTGCTACGCCAGCCGACGCAGCGCTGGTGATGCAACTCGGGGCCGAGGCCGTTTTCGTGGGCTCAGGCATCTTCATGACAGACTCAAGCACATTTGCGGAACCCGCGGAAGCCGCCAAACGCGCTAAGGCCATAGTTCTCGCCGCCACTCACTTCCGCGATCCCAAAGTCCTGCTCGAAGTCAGTGCAGACCTTGCGGGGGCAATGAAGGGACTGGCCGTCGCCGGTCTGGACGAAGCGCACTTGCTGCAAACACGGGGATGGTAGCAGGAGACTATGAAGCGCATACTCGCGTCATTGACCGTCGGCTTGACCGCGCGAGTCCTCAACCCAGCCACAGACCATGACTTCCACAGAGGCCTCATTCGGTGAGTCCGCGGCGACGCCAACACCGGTCGAGGCTAGCCAGAGTCGCTTCTACAAGTACCGGGAATTCACAGGCAAAAGACAACAGTGGCTCAGGCAGATCATTCTCGAACATTGATTATATCTCCCGAAGCTGGACGAATTGAATGATCCAACTGACGGAAGACCGAAGCTCGCGCGCCAGTCGGAGGAATAGTTGTTTGCGTTTCTGTACAAGAGTTTTCTGCGTCGCAATCCGCACCTGACAGTCGATGAGCAGGAACGCGAAGCTGCAATTCTTCTGTCCAACATCGGACTCCATGGTGCGGAGGCCCTGATGAGGCGCCTCGTGAAGTCGCTAAATATCGAGCTTGCTGACTGGCGCATATATTCACTTTCCAAGCGATACGACAGGCTCAATTTGTGGGCGAAGTATGCCGGCAATCACAGCGGCTATTGCTTGGAGTTCGCTAATGCTGGTTCGTTTTTCAGCTGTGCGAAAGAAGTGAGCTACGGAAACTCTGTGGAGATGGATATTGCTAACCGCGAACATCTAAATGGCTATTGGTTCTTCTGCAAGGGCGAAGAGTGGAGCAACGAGGAGGAGGTAAGGATCCTCATTGCGCGTCGCTCGGATCCTTTTCTGCCGATCGATCCGTCTTGGCTAACTCGCGTTATCCTAGGTTCGAAGATGCCGCAGTCTCATCGAGATCAGATCCGGGAGTTGGCTCGACAACGTTCGCCAGAATTGAGAGTCGCCGAAGCATCCTACGACGATCTGGATCAGATTCTCCGGATTGAAGACTGACGGCTGGAATGGAGCAGATCGATCGCATCACTGCCCCCCGGGGTGCCCCTCTTCGCCCGCCGCATCCGGTAAAATCAACCTAGCATGATCATTGGTGTTCTAGCCTTGCAAGGTGATTTCGACGCCCACCGCCGCCGCCTCGAAGAACTTGGCGCGGAAGTCGTTCTAGTCAAGAAGCCCGAACAACTAGACCAAATTGATGGCCTGGTCATTCCGGGGGGAGAGTCCGGCGCGTTCCTGAAGATTCTGGGCGAAGAGGGTTTCCAGAAGTTGCAGGAATTTGTGTGCCAGAAACCCGCCTTCGGGACTTGTGCCGGCGCCATCCTGTTGGCCACCGAGGTCACCAATCCGCCGCAGGAGGGGTTAGGAGCGCTCGATATCCGTATCCGCCGCAATGCTTACGGCCGCCAGATCGATAGCTCGATTCGCATCGGCATGATGCAGGGCACGCCCATGGAAATGGTTTTTATCCGCGCCCCCCGCATTGAGCATATCGGCCCGAACGTCGAAGTCCTCGCTACCGAAGGCAACGATCCCGTCGTGGTTCGGCAGGGAAGAGCGATGGCCGCGACTTTTCATCCCGAGCTATCGGACGACACCAGGGTTCATCGCGCCTTCCTCGACCTTGTGGAGAGCAGCAAATAGCCGCGCCGCACTTCGCTTTTACAGCAGGCCCGCGATAAAAGGCGCTACCACCTTGATGGCGATGCCGGCCGCCGAAGCAATCTTTCCCAGCGTGCTCACGATGCCCACCACATGCCCACTGGCAGAATCCAGCACCTTCAGGTGATCGTCCATACGTTCCAGTCCGGCGCTCAGCCCGGGCTTGGGGTCCGGCGCCGCCGCAGCCTCTTTCATTTGCGGCACTACTTTCTCCGCGAGTACCTGCTTTGCTCCCGCAGAAAGATCGGCCTGCTGGATTTGCTTTTGCAAATGCTCCAGCAATGCCGTGATTTCGTCGCGGCTGGCTTGCGTGATGGTCACCGTTGCCTGGTTATGGTCGCCAAACTGCACCACCGTTCCAGAAACATTGCCGGTGTGAATGCTCTTGTCTGCCATATGAAACCTCGCTATTGAATGGGTTGGGTGGGTGGAGGAGCGATGCTGTCGGAAACTTTGGAAATGTTATGGTCGCCGAACTGGACTGCCGAACCGTTTACATTGCCTGCAACATAGGTGCCGCCCGCTTCCACGTGCACCTGGTACACCACCTGGCCGCGGACCTGGGTGGGCAGCGCCATAATCGAGGCCACGCTTCGATCCGAGTTGACCAACTGCATCTCGACCTGGTCGGGACGGTTCTGGTCCACGATGGAGCGCACTTCACTGGTGCTTTGAAAAGTTCCGTTCAGCCGCACCGTGGCCACAAACTGCAGGCTGATCCCGGCAAACTGAACCCACTGAAACAGGTTGGTCCCGATCATCACTTGTACGGCCGACATCGGCCCCTGCATTAGCATCCCAGTCATACGCATGGGTTGCCCATTGGCCGACATGGCGTCAAACTCTCGAATGTGCGTGATCGTGCCATTGATGTTGGTCTGGCGCATGGGCGCGACTTCCAAGACGTTGACCAGGCCCAGGCTGTACGCATTCTGCAACGCCACCATCGGGTTGTCAAAGTTGTAGTAATTCTGCATCAAGACGGGAAAGAACTGCGGATTGATGGGTTCAATCCAGATCAGCGACGGACTGAAAGGTGGCGGGTGCGAGCCGGGAGGCACTACCCAATATCCACCGATGGCATCGATCGGAGTGGCGGTAAAGCCAGGAGGAAGTTGCGCGCTGTAGCCCATCCCGTTCAAGGCATTCAACATCCAGCAACCCTCCCCGAAGCATTTTACGATACCATGAACGAGTTCGCGCCGGCAGGGCGGAAATGGTCTCTCGACCAACCCTCGAGAGCCACTGTTTACTCGATCGCGCTGTTGTTGCCAGCCCTACAGACCACGCTTTCCAACAGGTATACTCTAAGTCTATGGATGGGGTGCCTCAGGGGACAACGGACAAGACTTTCTACCTGGAAACCTTCGGCTGCCAGATGAACGTCCATGATTCAGAAAAAGTCATCGGCACCTTGTTGCAGGAAGGATATCGGCAGGTGGAGACCGTCGAAGATGCCGGGCTGATTTTGTACAACACCTGCTCTATCCGCGACAAAGCTGAGCAGAAGGTCTTCAACCGCCTGAACGATTACAAAAAGCTTAAGAAGCAGGGCAAGAAGTTTGGTGTCCTGGGTTGTGTCGCCCAGCAGGAAGGGGCCAAGATTTTCGAGCGTGCTCCCTATGTGGACATGGTGTGCGGCTCCGCCTCCTACCGCAACCTGCCTGCCATGCTGGTGCAGATTGAAGCTGGGATGCGCGCCACCGGACTCGATGATCGTGAAACCGACGAGTGCTTTGAAACCGCTTTCACTGCCCGCACCAATCAGCATCGCGGATACCTGACCATCATCGAAGGGTGTGACAAGTTCTGCGCCTATTGCGTGGTTCCATTTACCCGAGGCAAAGAACGCAGCCGGTCGTCCTCTTCGGTGCTCGCGGAAGGGCGGCAGATGGCTGATTTGGGCTACACCGAAATTCAATTGCTGGGGCAGAACGTGAATTCGTTTCACGATCCGGAAGGCAAGAAAACTTTTGCCGAATTGCTGACCGCGGTGGGCGAGATTCCCGGCATCAAGCGGGTGCGCTTCACCACTTCGCATCCTCGCGACTTTGGCCGCGATATTGTGGAAGCCATCGATGCTTCTCCCGCACTCTGCAACCACGTCCATCTGCCGGTACAGAGCGGTTCGACCCGGGTGTTGGATGCAATGCAGCGGCTCTACACCCGCGAGCAATATCTGGAGCGCATTTCCTGGATACAATCGGCGCGGCGCGACATCAGCATCACCAGCGACATCATTGTCGGATTTCCCGGGGAGACCGAGGCAGAGTTCGAAGAAACATTGTCGCTGTTGACCGAAGCGGAGTACGATAGCGTGTTCACGTTCAAGTATTCGCCGCGACCGAACACTCCGGCAATCCATCTGGACGATGCCATTCCGGACGAAGAAAAGGCGCGGCGCTTGGCTGTGGTGAACGAACATCAGAGAGCGATCGGACTGGCGCGCAACCGGAAACGCGTCGGGCTGGTCTTGGACGTGATGGTGGAAGGGAAGAACGAAGCGCGCGGCCAGTGGATCGGACGCACGGCGCAGAACATGACCTTTAATTTTGTGGCGCCCAGTGGCGCCGAGTTGGCTGTGGGTGGGTACGTGGATGCTCTGGTCACGACCAGTTTCCCCAACAGCCTGGTGGGAGAGATGGTATGGAAGTAGAAATGAAAATTCGGGGTCTGATGACCGATCCGGTCACCAAGATTCCTATCGTCGTGCTGAAGGATTCTACCGGAGACACCGTACTGCCCATCTGGGTTGGGCCCGCCGAAGCTAGCGCCATCGCGCTGGAGATCGAAAAGGTCGCCACCCCTCGGCCCATGACCCACGACCTCATCAAGAATGTTCTCACCGGCCTCGACGCACACGTTCACAAAGTTGTGGTGACCGAACTGCGCGACGACACGTTTTATGCTGTGATCTGGCTGGAAAACCATGGTTCCGTCATCAGTATTGATTCGCGCCCCTCTGACGCGCTGGCTCTGGCGCTGCGAGTGGATTGCCCCATTTTTGTGGACGAGGAAGTGCTCAAGAACTCCAAGCGCGCCTCCAACGCCGCTGACAACATGAGCGGCGAGGACCTCCGCAAGTATCTGGAAGGCCTGAACGACGACGACCTCGGCAAGTACAAGATGTGAAGACCGCGAGGAAGGGGACTCAGCCCTCCCGCCTGGCGCAAACGGACACCCTTTGGACCCCGCAGAACAGCTGCAACGCATTTACGTCGCCGGCTTCGAACTCCAGACCTTTGACCGCTATCCCAAATGCATTGGCGTGGTCCGCGACCATTGTGTGGCCTTGTTGGTCCCTGGTATCGGGGGGCTGCAAATGCTAGGAACCCCCGGCTGGCGCATGGGCGAGGTCATGGGTGTTCTCACACAAGTATCAGGGCAGCCCGTGTTTCAGGCCAAGACGGAGATCGTGGAAGCCACGACGGAGCGGCTTGTGGCACTGCAAAAATTCCGGGAGGACCTGGGCCTATTGCTGCGGGAGTGAAAGAGCCGCAGTGGCCTATTGCGGGGGAAGTGGGACATTTAGCGGATCGCAGTGGCGTTTTTAGCGCATTGCTCCCGGTCAATCACGCTAGTTTACATAATACATGTTATCGGACACTGCAACTCATCCCAATTCGCCCTCTCTCAAGGCCATTTAGGCTCCCCTACCCCGCACTAAACACTATCTTGGCGTGGAACAGGCTCCCGGCGATCCGCGTCGCAATAGCGATCAAATTCCTCTGTCCGTAGAAGACCTTAACCAGCGGCGCCCGCGACAACTCCGCGAGATTGACCGACTGCCCGTGCCGGATGCGTGAGGCCTGCTCGTCGTCGGCCGTCACGCTCGGCATGGATGGCAGAAGCTGCCGGGGATGGATCAGCAAGTCCAATGTGCGGCCGTCCGTCGCTGCATTGGCCAGCGCCTCCAGCGTGTGGGCGTCGCCGATCTTGAACTCCCCCGCAGCTGTCCGACGCAGCGACTCCAAATGGGCCCCGCAGCCCAGTGCTTTCCCCATCTCGTGCGCAATGGATCGAACGTACGTTCCTGCGGAAACCCTCGCCCGAAATGTGGCCTCGCAGCCCGCCACACCGGTGATCTCCAGTTCCTTCACCTCGACCTCTACCGGCGCCAGCTCGACATTCTGCTTCTTCCGCGCAAGTTTGTAGGCTGGAACTCCCTTCACTTTCTTCGCTGAAAACGGTGGCGGAACCTGTTGAATATTGCCTTGGAACCTTTTGGCCAAGGCCTGCAATTCCTCGAGGCTCACCGCCACTTCCCGGGCCTCTCCTGTCGGGTCGCCCTCGCGGTCGTAGGTGTCGGTCGCGAACCCGAATCGGATCGTTCCCTCATAACTCTTCTCAGCGCCGGTGTAGAACTGCGCCAGCCGGGTCAGGCTGCCAGTTACCAGTGGTAAAACGCCTGTGGCCATGGGGTCCAAGGTCCCCAGATGCCCCACATCGCGCTGCAGGAGGATGCGCCTTACCCTGTTCACCACGTCGTGAGAAGTGAGCCCTGCGGGTTTGTCTACGACGAATACACCGTTCATGAGAGAATCCAGAGTCCGAGCGGTGGCTTCCCTTCCGCTGCGGGCTCAATTCACTAAACTATCACCTGAACGGCCCGCGCTCTGTTGCGGTTCGAATATGATCCCATTACGTGACGACCAACCTTGCCGTAAAACTCCTATTATCAACTACTTCCTCATCATCCTGAATGGGTTGGTTTTCATCTTTGAGTGGACTGCAGCACAACCCTCTGGCGCCCAGCAGCTCCTGCTTTACCAGTTCGGAATCGTGCCAGTGCGGACCCTCCATCTTCTAGCTGGCACTCCGGTGTTTGATCCGGTGGCGGCAGTGCTCCCCATCTTCACCTCGATGTTCTTGCACGCCTCGCCGCTTCACTTGCTCGGCAACCTGCTGTTCCTCTACATTTTCGGCGACAACGTTGAAGACGCCCTGGGGCCTTTTCGATACTTAATGTTTTACTTGAGCTGTGGCTTCGCCGCGGGAGTGACGCATATCCTGCTTAACCCCGGTTCCCAGCTCCCCAGCATCGGCGCCAGCGGAGCCATTGCCGGTGTGATGGGGGCCTATTTCTGGCTTTATCCGCGTGCCCGGGTCCTGATGTGGTTCCCTCCCATCTTCTTCTTTCACCTGCCCGCCTGGCTGGTACTCGGCTATTGGTTCCTGGTCCAACTGCTGAGTGGTGCTGCAGCCCTCTCCCCCTACCTGGGACAAGCCGGAGGCATTGCCTTCTGGGCCCACGTCGGCGGCTTTGTGGCGGGCGCGGTGCTCATCAAGCTCTTCCCTTCCAGCCCGCAACGCTACCGTTACACGCGCCACTAGTCCTCTTGCTGAGGTTGCTCGCAAGCGGCGACACTATCGGCGGAATCGGTCCCGTTGCCGTTCACCAGAACACCGTCGCGTTATACTTGAAATTGTCACCGTGCCCGCCACGTCGTCGCGATGGAGGCAGTAAGTGCGTCGATTGGCTCTCCTGCTCTTGCTCAACCTGACGGTCCTTTGCGTACCCGCCCTTGCGGACTGGCCCCCCATTACCGCCGAGGACAAGGGGTTTGTCAGCGTTCCCGGTCAAGCCGGCGCGCCCGCGGTCATTCTGGCTCGCGAGGAAGTGGACAATGACGTCCTGCACGTCCACTCCTTGTATGTGAGGATGAAAATCCTTACCGAGGCCGGCCGCAAATATGCCGACGTTGAGCTTCCCTTCTATTCCCGCCGTGCCGACATCACCGACATCAGCGGCAGAACGGTGCATTCCGACGGAACCATCGTACCCTTTGACGGCAAGCCCTTTGAACAAATCGTGGAGAAAGGCCGCAACAACAAGGACCACGCGACGACGTTTACCCCTTCCTGCTGTGGAGGTTGGCAGCATTCTGGATTACCGTTACAACTGGCGTTACGCCGACAAATTTGCCATCGCTCCTCGTTGGATCATTCAGCGGGATCTCTATCAACGACAAGCCAGCTTCAAATTCATTCCTTTCAAACATGATCTGGTTTTGGAACATGGCGAGATTGGAAGAGGCGTAGCTTGGACCTCGTATCTACCCACTGGCCAGCCGACCGAACACGAGACCTCGGCCAGCGACACGATAGATTTGAACTTGACCGAAGTTCCGGCCTTCTTGGAGGAGCCTTTCTCTCCACCGGGAGACTCCCTGAAGTGGCGTGTTTATTTTTTCTATCGTGCAGCGAGATCCAAAGAGGAATTTTGGAAGCAGGAGGGAAAGTTCTGGAGCCGGGACGTGGAGAACTTCCTGGATCGAAAGCAGGGTGTCGCCGAGGCGCTGTCCGCAGTGGTCGCTGTCAGCGACACTTCAGAGCAGAAACTGAAGAAAATCTATGCTTTCGTGAGCAAGCTGGAGAATCGAGGTTATGGGCCCAGTCGCGGCGAAAAGGAAGAACACTCGCTCGGCATCGAACCCAACCGAGGCATTGAAGATGTGCTACGCCAAAAGAGCGGAAATCATGACGACCTGAACCGATTACTGGCTGGGATGGCGCGGGAAGTCGGATTCCAGGCCTCGATGATCCGGCTCCCCCATCGAGATCGGAATATATTCGATGAGAGCTTCTTGGGCGCCGATTAGTTTGACGGCGAAGTGGCGATTGTGTCCGTCAACGGGAAAGATGTCTACCTCGATCCGGGAACTAAGTTTTGTCCCTACGGCTTGCGGGATTGGCGGCTCTCCAACTCGCGAGGTCTTCGTCAGTCGGCGGGGAAAGGCACCGAATTTGGAGACACTCCGCTGCCAGACTACAGCCATGCAATCACCACACGCTTGGCGCGACTCAAGCTAAATCTGCAGGGCTCCGTCGACGGCACCATGGGCATCGCCTTCTATGATCTGGAAGCGATGCGGCTCCGCGTTGAAATGGGACGTACCGATGATGCCGGGCGCAAGAAGCTTCTTGAAGAACGAGTCAAAGCGTGGCTGCCAACCGGATCTGACGTCGAGCTGACCAAGCTCTCCCCTTGGGACGATATTGAAACTCCTCTTGTCGCTCAATTCACCGTGTCCAGTCCCCTCGCCACCGGCACTGGAAAGCGTTGGGTGTTGCCCGTCCACTTCTTCCATGTCAATGAAAAGCCCCTCTTCCCTGCCTCTGAACGCACCAATCCCGTCTATCTCTACTACCCAACTCGCCAGATTGACGAAGTACATATTGTTTTTCCCGACAACGTCGAGGTCGACAGTCTGCCGCCGGCGGCATCCGAGAAACTCGCCTATGCCGCGTACTCGACAAAGCGGTTGCAGGAGACTAAAAATAGCATTCTTGCGAAGCGAGACCTGGTCATGGCGGGCATGGCGTTTCCCGCAACCATGTACAAGGAAATTAAAGCATTTTACGACCACGTGAAGGCTGGAGACGACCAACAGCTACTACTGAAAGTCTCCGGTCGTACTGCAGGCAACTAGGTTCGCTCATTTCCCCCCGCTCAATGGCCTGAGTATACTCATGAGTTCCCTCAGAACTTACCACGGTTGCCCCGTGCTGGAGGAGATTGTGCCCGTTCGCCGCTTTGCCCACTTGCTCTCGCTCACTCTTCTGGCCAGTTGCCTGTCGGCCGTGGCTGCCGATTGGCCGTCGATTCCCTCCGAGGACAAGAAACTTGATAGTGTCCCAGGGCAGCCCGGAGCCCCCGCTATAACCTTGCTGCGAGAAGAAGTAGACAGCGATTTGCAGCACTACCACTCCGTGTACACACGGATCAAAATTCTGACTGAAGCCGGCAAGAAATATGCCGACGTCGAACTCCCGTTTTCGGGCGCCGGTCTCACCCTCGGCGAAGTCCGTGGCCGAACCGTTCAATTCGACGGATCCATAGTCGCCTTCGAGGGGAAGCCTTTTGACAAGGTCATAGTTGCGGCCCGGGGCAGGCGCTATCACGTCAAAGCGTTCACACTTCCCGCGGTCCAGGTGGGCAGCATCCTCGACTTTAAATACACCCTCCGCTATGCTGACAATCGCGTAGTGGCGCCGCGCTGGATTGTGCAGAGCGAGTTGTATCAGAAGAAGGCGAGCTTCAAGTTCTACCCCTGGCAGTTCGATATTCAGTTGGGGGATGGCACCGGCAGGGTCGGGCATGGGGTCAACTGGACGTCTTTCGTCCCCAATGTTCAACCCAAGGAGCATGTCGGACCCGGAGGCTACGGAGGAAATCCAACTACTCGCGGAGGCGCCGGCCCCGCCGCTGACTTTATTGAGCTGAACCTTACCCAAATTCCTCCGGTGCTGGACGAGCCCTTTTCGCCTCCCGGGGATTCCTTGAAATGGCGGGTATATTTCTACTACCGTTTCAGCCGTCCGGAGGACTACTGGAAAGATGAAGGAAATGTCTGGAACAAGGACGTGGAAAAGTTTCTCGGTCGGAAGAACGGCGTGGCTGAGGCCGTCGCCAAGTCAGTCCGCCCCGCCGATACCCCCGAGCAGAAACTGAAAGCGATATATGGGTTTGTGAGCGGCTTGGAGAACCGTGAGTATGTCCCCGCCAGAGAGGACCAGGAAGCCCATGCCCTGGGCCTGAAGCCGAACAAAGGCGCCGATGACGTGCTCGGTCAGAAGAGTGGTGGCCACGATGATCTAAACCGTCTGCTGGTGGCCATGGCTCGTGCGGCTGGCTTCCAGGCTTCGATGATGCGTCTGCCCCACCGCGACAAATTTGTCTACGATCCCAGTTATTTGAGTATCGAACAGTTTGCCGGTGAAGTTGCGGTTGTCCAACTCAGTGGTAAAGACGTGTACCTGGATCCGGGCAGTAAGTATTGTCCGTATGGCCTATTGGACTGGCGCTATTCGGGCACCAAGGGTCTGCGCCAGTCGGCCGCCACGGGCACTGAAATTGGGGAAACTCCGGTCTCCACCTATGCCCAAGCCATGGTGACGAAAGGGGCGCGGCTTACCTTGAACGATCACGGTTCTGCCGAGGGGATTTTGTCGGTTTCCTTCCTCGGACTCGAGGGCATGCGAATCCGTCAGGAACTCGGCCGGACCGACGAAGCGGAACGCAAGAAAGTTTTGGAAGAAGAAATGAAAAATTGGTTGCCTGGGGGAAGTGAAGTGACCCTGAGCAAGCTGCCCCCCTGGGAAGATGCAGAGGCCCCACTGACCGTGGATTGCAAAGTCTCCTTTCCGCTGGCAACCAGCGCCGGCAAGCGGTGGGTCCTCCCCGCTCAGGCTTTACGAGTCAACGAAAAGCCTCTCTTCTCGGCGTCCGGGCGAAGCAACCCGCTTTACTTCTATTATCCGCTTCGGGAAGTGGATGAGATTCATCTCATTCTGCCGCCTGACACTCAGATTGAAAGCCTCCCGTCGAACGCAACAGAAAGACTTCCTTACGCGGTTTACGACGCCAAGTTTGCCAGGGAAAGCACCAATGGCATCTTTGTTCGGCGCGATCTGGTGATGAACGGGATTGCGTTTCCTGCCACTTCCTACAAAGACATCAAAGGATTTTTCGACAAAGCCAAGACTGGGGACGACCAACAAATCTTGTTGAAAGTGTCCCCCCATGCTGAAGGCAACTAGATTTCTCGCGCTTCTCGTCACGGGACTCGAGCTTTGCGCTTTTGCCCACGCGGGCGTCAATGTGCCCGACTGGGTCCGCCAAGCCGCCGCTCAGAATGTCACGGTCTACGATCCGGAAACCAACGCCGTGGTTCTGCTGGACGATACCGCCATCACGCTCAGCAAGCCCGGGGAATACGTCGAACACCAGCGCCGCGTGGTGAGAATCCTCCGCCCCGAGGGCCGTGCGAACGGCCAACTCCTGGTATACTTAATAGCGGACTCCCACCTGCTGTCGCTGCATGCCTGGAGTATTGCCAAAGATGGTCATGAGTATGAGCTCAAAGAAAAAGACTTCAATGAAGTGAGCCCCTACACAGACGAACTTTACAGCGACCTGCGATACCGATTGGTCAACGCTCCGGCCGCCGAACCCGGCGCTGTGGTGGCGTTGGAGTATGAGGTTCGCCGCAAGGCCTGGCTCAACCAATACGACTGGGGGGGGCAGGAGCGCATCCCGATCCACCTCACCCGCCTCACTCTGAATCTTCCCCCCGGTTGGGAATACAAAACCTCGACTGATGAGAACCAGCCTCTCGCCCTTACTCAACCCGGTCCGAATTCCTGGCAATGGGCGGCGACCGACGTCCCGGCGATTGAGACTGAACCGCTTATGCCCTCGTTTCGCGCACTCTCCCGCCGCCTGGCGGTGACCTACTTTGGTCCCGGCCAAAATGCCAATAGCGCCACCTGGGAAGGATTGGGCCATTGGTACAACGGCCTCACCGCCGGAAGACGAGACTCCAGCCCCAATATTCTGGAGAAGGTCCAAGAACTCACCGCTGGCAAGACCGACTTCGATGGAAAGGCGCAGGCCCTGGCTCACTTCATGCAGTCCGACATCCGCTATGTTGCCATCGAGATCGGGGTGGGTGGGTTCCAACCGCACTTTGCGCGCGAAGTCTTTCATGCGCGGTACGGCGACTGCAAAGACAAAGTGACGCTTCTGAGCACCATGTTGAAGGAAGTGGGAATCCTGTCCGACTACGTTCTAATCGACAGCCAACATGATGTGGTCAAGGCTGCAATTCCATCCTCAATCTTCAACCATGCCATCCTCGCCATCGAGTTGCCCGATCCCCAGACCGCCGCTAAGTACCGCAGCGTCGTCGTCGGCAGCGGCGGACAGTCCTACCTCATCTTCGATCCCACCGACCCCTACACGCCGCTGGGCTCACTGCGCGCAGATTTGCAACACACCTATGCTCTGCTGGTGACCCCTTCCGGCGGCGAACTGATCCAGACCTCGATGTTTTCCCCCGACACCAATGTCCTCGCCCGCAACGGTCAATTCAGCATCGCATCGGATGGAAAGCTCGAGGGAGTGGTGACCGAAAAGCGATCCGGCGACCACGCTTCTTGGGAGCGCCATGCCTTGATGAGCGCTAGCCAGCAGCAGCGCTCCCAGCATTTTGAGAAGCGCCTGAATCGCTCCTTGCAGGGTTTCACGCTGCAGTCCGCCGATGTCCAGCACCTCGACCAGAATCAGCAGGATCTGTCACTGACCCTGCGCTTTACCGCGCCGCAATACGGCCAGGTTCGCGGCCCTCTCATGCTAGTGCGCCCGCGCGTGCTTGGCGAAGAGAGTTTCGCCATTGATCGCAAGCCTCGTAAGTACGCCGTCTTACTTGGCGGAGCCTCCCGCGTCACCGACACCTACGAGATGGAGATTCCTAGCGACTACGCTGTGGATGACACGCCCGAGCCCGCCCGTCTGGATGTCGGATTTGCCAGCTACCAAAGCAAAATTGACGTGACCGGCTCCAAGGTCCGCTATTGGCGCGAACTGATTGTTCGCGACTACCAGGTTGCTCCCGAACACATCGCCGACCTCCGCAAGCTCGAAGCGCTGATCGGCGCGGATGAAAACGCCGCCATTGTCTTAAAGCGCACTCACTAGCCGCTCCCGATCAGCAGCGCTAGCCTCCCGCCCTGCCCATCCTGCCGCCGCGCTCTCTACTGCACTCCGAACCTCGCCCGCACCTTCTTGCTGGCTCTATCCATCAACACCACCTTGGAGCGCAACGCGGGCAGCACGAAATTGAAGCTGGCGCCGGTCTCCTCGTCCTTGAACGCCAGGCTTTCGTCGCGGCCGCTCTCCGAAACAAACGCATACAGCAACGCATCGCGGAAGTGGGTGGCACGCACCAACACGCCTGGGGATGGCAGCGTTCCCACAAACGGCGACTTGACCCCGCTTAGCGCCAGCGCCCACCGGTAGAGCGCAAACACGGCGTTGTATCCCGACGCGAGCTCGACTGGAAAGTTCGTTACCAGAACCCTCCCCCGCCCATGTTCCAATTCATGAAGCGAAAGCCGGTCGGACGTGTCCAGCGCCTCCAAATAAGTTTGCTTGTCAGCCTCGAAGCTCAATGGGATGGTCGCGCCAACAAGCTGCAACTCGCTCTGCCGGTACAACATCGGCACCGGTCTTGCCGTCAATCCCAAAGCGAGCAGCCGGGTCGTGACCTGCCAATGCGGATCGCGCTCCATCGAACCGGTCACCAGCAGCGTGCCTCCTTGCTCCACATACTGCAGCAGTAGCGCCCATCCTGCATCGCTCAGGGCCTGCGGCGACGGCAGAATCGCCAGCTTCGGTGTGCCCAGCGATGCCAGTTGATTTTCCGTCACTACCCGGCTACCCACGCGGCAGTAATATTCCAACGTTCGCACGGCTTTGTTCTGGGCCTCAATCGCCAGCCCGTTCGAGGCGGAATACTGCAACGCCTGCGACGTCACAATCGCCACCTTCGCCGGCTCTGGTGTCGACAGCCACCCGCGTGAAGCCGCTGCGAATTGGCCGAAGTCTCGCAGAGTCGCGGCCTCGGGCTTTTCCGTTCCATCCACTCGCAACACGCCGATGACTGCCTCGTTGTCATTCTTCATGTAGGCGTTGGTGTGCCACAGCCATTGGATGGCTCCGGCGCTGGCCGACGCAGCGATCGCCAGCTTTTTCTCCAGCAGCGCCGCCACGTCCTCCGGTGTCCGTCGCTCGCGCCCGTCAATCTGCGGCTGCCGCTGCTGCCCATACTCCTGCACCAGCACCGGCTTTTGCGGGGTCTTGGCCACCAACACGTCCCACAAAACCGAATCGTCCAGCCACCAGGGATGGGTGGTGGTGAAGTCCAGCACATCGCCGAAGAATGCAGGCGAAGGGCGATCCACTCCCCCGCCTTCGTCCTGTCCCACCGTGATCAACTGCTGACTCCCGGTCGCCCGAATGGCATTCTTCAGACCTCCCGCCCACTGCCGGAACATCTCTTGGCTGAACAGGTAGTAGTCATAAAGCTTGAGCGCGTTGCTGCCCCGCATCGTCCGCATCGCTGCGCGATTGGAAAACTCGCCTTCCTGCGGCAACGGAATTTGTTGGTCTACACTCGCGGGAGTGGCTTGCCACGCCTCCGCCACCATCTCGCGCGTCTGGTATCTCTTCAGCAGCCATTCCGTCCACGCCTGCTGTTCCCACGCGTCTCCGTTGGGGCGGGTGGCCCACAAGCGGGACGGATTCGAGAAGCTGGGTTCGTTGATCAGGTCCCACATCAGGAACGGCACATCGCGAAACCGCTGCACCACGGCCAGCACCAGCTCTCTTTGACGGCGCACTGCCTCCAGGTCAAGATACGGATTCGATCCCCCCAACACATCCGGGATGAACGCGAAGAAGGTAAACTGCACCGGCAAACCGTGCTTGCGAGCAGTCAACAAGTAGGCTTCGAGCGCCCTCAGCATGTCCTCCCGGACCACACCGTTCTCCCGCGTTACCTGGTCCCACCCGCTCCACCAGCCCGTGCGCAGCATGTTCATGCCTGCGGCCTGCATCTCCTCCATGTCCCGATCCCAGACGTAGGGGTTTGGCTCCATGAAGAACTGGCGCTGAACGTCACTCGCCATGTAGGTGGTGCCCGCTACGAATTGCGCCTTGCCGTCGAATTCAAAGAAGTCTCCATTCACCGAGCTTCTCGGGCCGAAGTTCAGCATGGCTTCATCGCGCAGCCAATAGCCGGTGCGATAGACATCGCGCAGTCGCTCGCCCTCAAACAATCGTGAGGTCACAACGTGCAGGCCTTTTCGATTGTCCGCAGTCAGAGTGAGTTGCTGTGAAAAAGGAAACTGGCGAACCTCGAGCGGAACTGTCTGCTTCGGCCCGGTCGCTCCCTCCACCGATACCTCTAACTCAAGCCGCGCGCTCGTCGGCGGCTCACCGTAGCTCTTCCAATGCACGTTCAACGTTGGCGCTTCGTTGGGCAAAAACAGCGGCCAGGACGGACGCACGGTAAAATCCTCTGCCCCGGCGGCGGCCTGTTGCACCGCCGCGGCGATCAATTGCTTCACTCCCCCGCCGCTCGCCGATCCACTCTCCAGAACACACGGAATCAGCACCCACCGCCCGCCCGCAAAGCTGTTCTTCAGATGATCAATCTGCACCACCGGCGCGGTCACGCGATGACCGTCGCGCACACCCCACGCCAAGGTTGTGAAACGCGCGTCCAGCGATCCGGCGGAGCCATCTCGCGCATACAGGTCTTCGTCGCTCAAGCGCAAAATCAAACTGAAACCACGGCTCCACGCGAACGGCGCAAGCTCCAGAGAAGCCACGTCGGGATTCCGCTCGAACTTCAATCCATTCGACCCCGGCGTCGTCTGGTAGTCGTTGATGAGCAATCGCTGGGCGAAGGCCATCGTCTCTGGCCGAGAAGTCCACAAGTTCCCTTCCCGTCGCACCGGCCGAGTCAACGGCTTGCCCCCGATCACGACGAGATTCCCGCCCCGCTCCAGAAAAGTTTGGATCGCCATCCACCGGTCTTCTGGAAACGACGAGCCAAAAGGAAGCACCAAGACCGTGGTTTGCCAATTGGCCAAGGCTGCGGTCAGCTCTTCGGCGGTCGCAAAGGTAGCGGTGGGGACCGCACCCGCCAACTCGGAGCGCTGCAACGCCATCGTGTCCGCGCTGGGAAATCCCTCTTCCCAAAACACCACCACGCTGGGGGAAGCAGCCGCGTGCGCGGACACGCAGAACCACACCAAACCGAAGCACAAGGAGGCAAGAAGCCGCATTCGCATCAATCACTCTCTCTCAGTAGCGCCAGAGCAAGTCACTCGCAGTGAACACAAAGTACACCACCGAAATCACTCCGTTCATGGTGAAGAAGGCGGCGTTGAGCTTGCTCAAGTCGTGGTGTGACACCAGTGAATGTTCATACGCAAGCAGCAACGCGACCATGGCCACGCCGGCCATCGCCAGCTTCCCCAGGCCGAACGCCACAATCAGAGCCACCAGCAGCGCCAGCATCAGCACATGCAACAACCGGGCAATGTGCAGCGCATTGCGGATCCCAAAATACCTCGGCACCGAGTGCAGGTCCGCGCTCCGGTCGAACTCATAGTCCTGGCAGCTATACAAGATATCGAAACCGCCCACCCAGAACGTGACCGCTGCCGTGAGCAGCAGAATGCGGGCATCGAGTGACCCACGGACCGCGATCCAAGCCGCTGCTGGAGCAATTCCCAAAGCGAATCCCAACACCAGGTGCGACCAGCGAGTGAATCTCTTGGTGTACGAATACAGCAGCACCACTGCCAGTGCCACCGGCGACAACCAGAACGCGAGCCGGTTCAATTGCCACGCCGCTAACACCAACATCGCACTCGTCACCACCACGAACAGGCTAACGAAACCGCCGGTCACAACGCCCGCTGGCAATGCCCGCGTCCGGGTCCGCGGGTTGGCCGCATCAATCGAGACGTCGGCCAGGCGATTGAAGGCCATTGCAGCGGAGCGCGCAGACACCATCGCCACCATGATCCAAAGCACCTGATGCAGCGAGGGCAGCCCTCCCGCCGCAAGCATAGCTCCGCACAGCGCAAATGGCAGCGCAAACACCGAGTGCTCCCACTTGATCATCTCCAACGTGATGCGAAGATCCTTCAGAAATCCCACGGTTAGATTCTATCGGAGAGCGCTCGAACCCTTGGACCGGAGAACGCCGGCAGCGCCAAAACTGGAAGCTGGAAATTGAAAAAAGTCAGGCACCGGAACCTTACTGCACACGCAAGAGCCCGTTACCGTTGCTTCCTTCCGGACCTGGCGGGGTTGGCGAGAGTGCGTCGCGTAAGACCGATACCTGACCTCCATGATTTTAGCAGGCCCTTGCCTGTGGAAGCTCGGCCCGGCAACAGATCACAACCCCTTGTACAGTCCACCATCCACCAAAATCGTCTGGCCGGTAATGTAGGACGCTCGTTCCGAGGCCAGCCAAACAATCGCGTCCGCCACCTCACGGGCCTCGCCCACTCGCTTGAGCGGAGCATCGGCTGCCCAGCCATCGAACAACTCTTGCGCTGTCTTCCCCACTGCCTTCGCCCGCGCTTCCGCCAGACTCTTCAAGCGCTCCGTCGCCGTGTAGCCCGGACCCACATTGTTGACCAGGATTCCGTCTTTTCCGAACTCATTGGCCAGGCTCTTCACCAGCCCCGCCACGCCGGTGCGGACCGCATTCGACAAAACCAGATCGGCAATCGGCTGCTTGGATGAAATGGAAGTGATGGTCACAATCCGTCCCCAGTGTCGCCTCTGCATGTGGGGGATGACTTCGCGGGCAAAGTACACCGTGCTGAGTAGGTTCAGTTCAACAGCGCTCTGCCATTCTTCGTTGGTGGTTTCAAGAAAACTCTTGGAAGGCGGCCCGCCGGCATTGGTCACGCAGATGTCCACGCGCCCGAATCGGTTCGCCACCTTGGCGACAAACTGCTTCACGGCTGCCAAGTCGCGCACGTCAAAGGGCTCCGCCAGAATTTGGACGCCGCTACTCTCGCGAATTTCCTCGGCCGCTGCCAGTAGCGCCTCAGGGTTGCGGGCGCACATGGCCAGGTGACACCCCTCTGCCGCCAAGCCTTCGGCTGCCGCCCGCCCAATGCCCTGGCTCGATGCGGCAACAATTGCAACTCTGTCGCTAAGACCGGTTTCCATGGCGGCGATTATAAATGGCGGCCGGGTTTGCTGTTCTCGAACCCTTCAAAGTCGTCGTCCGACAGATGCGAAACCAGCTTGCTCTCACTTCACCTCTACCGATCGCAAAACTAGAAAATAAACTTCGCGCCCAATTGCAGAATGCGGGCGTTATGCGCAGTGCCAATATAAAGAAAGTTATTAGCTCCGAAGCTATTAGTGCCTGAGCTAAGCCCCTGTGTCGAATTTGATGCCGCCGATCCCCCATCGCCGCCCAGGAACCCCCACTGCGTGTGGTTGAACACGTTGAACGCCTCCGCCCGGAATTCCACGCCCAACCTCTCCTTGATGGCAAAATGCTTGAACAGCGCCATGTCGAAGTTGATCCGCTTGGGATTGTTCAGCACATTCCGCCCCGCATTGCCGAAGGTCAGCCCGCGCGGGTCGGTGAATGCATTTGGGTTGTACAGCAACGGTCCAAACCCCGCCAGCGGTGTTTGCACGATCCCCGACTTCGGATTGCCAATCCGGTCGGGATACGCGGGGCTGCTGGCCAACCCATTGCCCGTGCCCGCGTTGTCCCGCGTGTAAGTCACGCTGAACGGCGATCCGGTCGAGAAGTCCGCAATCCCCGAGTACTGCCATCCCCCGACCAGCGTGTGGCTCAGCCCCGGCTTCTTGAAGAACGGCAGGTCCCAAATATACCCGGCGGTCAAAATATGTCGCTGGTCAAAATTGGAACTCGCCCGATACCGGTTCAAGTGGTAGGTATCCAAAAAGCCGCGGTCTCCAACGCTCGACGAATCGTCGATCGAGTGGCTGTAGGTGTAGGAGAAATTCAATTGCACTCCGCCCACGTTACGCCGCACCGCCAACTGCAGCGCATGGTAACTCGACGACGCCGCGTACTCGTAGTGGTCAATGCCCGAATACCCCTGATAGGGACGAAACGGATCAGCGTTGACTCCGCACGCCGCAATGCCCAAATACACCGCCGGGCTCAACACCCCCGCGCCGCCATACCCAATCGGCACGTTGCCCACCGGTGTTGCACCGCTCGTCGGCACCCCATACTGGTCAAACTGCTGGCCGCAATCAATAGGAAATCCCGTCGCCGGATTGGTCGCGCTGCTGATCGCCTCGCCCGGTGCATACGGAGTCACCGCCAGCGGCTGCAACTGGTTCTGTTCGGTACGCCGCGAAAGATGCGTGCCCTTGGTCCCCACGTATGACAGCGTCGCCACCGTGTTCCGTAACACTTCGCGTTGCAGGTCCAGATGCCATTGCTGCACATACGGCCACACTGCCCGGTTCGGGATAGCCACCACACTCAATGGAAGCTGCGCCGCCACTGTCCCTCCCACCGACCCGATGTTGGTATATCCCACCACGTTGTTTTGCACCAGCGCCGTGGCCAGTGGTGGCGAGTTCTCCAGCGATTCCGTGGTGCCCTCAATCCCGTTGCCATGTTCGAAGAAGATCCCATACCCTCCGCGAACCGCCATTTTCCCATCGCCCCGCGGGTCCCACGCAAAACCTATCCGCGGCGCCGGATTGAACAGATGCCCTCGCATGCAACTCACCGGCACCCCCTTGGTCACGCCGCACTGCACAATCCCATTGGGCAGATTGTTGACACTTGGAGGCAGCCCGTTCGCGGTCAGTCCAGAAACCGTTCCGTCTGGATTCACCACCGTTTGCCCTGCTACATAATGTGACGGATCAAAATTAAATGCCTGATGAAACTTTTCCCGATAGGTTCCAAAGAAACTGATACGCAATCCCAGATTCAGCGTGAGGTGCGGCGTCACATGCCAGTCATCCTGAACGTACGGCTCGAATACCTTGTACCGGTTGTAGTACTTGATGAACTTGCTTTGCTGCCCGTAGCTGGCGATATATCCCAGCAGCAGATCGGCGAACGGATTTCCCGTCGTCGTCGAAGACTGTGTTGGATCAAACGTCAGGAACCCCGGCACTGATCCTGCCGGCGCCGCCAGTTCTCCCCCGAACTCGTTTTTCTGCGCCGCCACAAAATAGGCGCCATAAGTCAAGTTGTGCTTGCCGATAATCTGGCTGATGTTGTCGCGGTAGGTATAGGTCGGATTCGAATTGTACGGGCCATTCGGAATATAACCGGGGTCCTCCCCAAAGCCCTGCCCGTAAGCGTTGCCCCCATTGAGCTGAATCCCTGGCAGGCTCCCGTTGAAGGTGCTTCCCGGGAACAGCGATCCAATCGTAACGTTCGGACCGCGCTTCCAGTTCCCCACGTTGGTCAGCACAATGTGGTCCGTAGTGTAGCTGAACACAAATTCATTCAGCAGCGTCGGCGAAAACGTCGACGTCAACCGCGTCACCAGGCTCACTCCCGGCCCTTGAAACTTTGTCTGCACGGTGGGAAAACTACCCGAATTCGTCCACAGCGGGGTGGCGTTCAACGTGTCCCAGGAATCGTGGATGTAACGGAACGTCGCGCGG
The DNA here is from genome assembly GCA_025360645.1 of Acidobacteriaceae bacterium. Taxonomy (GTDB): domain Bacteria; phylum Acidobacteriota; class Terriglobia; order Terriglobales; family Acidobacteriaceae; genus JANYBT01. The sequence continues at coordinate 46,222 of JANYBT010000140.1, forward strand.
TGTTTTGAACTCAGGTTGTGGTCCACCCGAATCAGCTCTTCTCGCCAGTTCGTGGGTTGCGTCGGCGCTGCTTGATAAACTTCCGCCCCGGCTGTTCCGGACGTCGGCGTGGGAATCAGCGCCAGCAAGGCCTGTGCATTGGTGTGATTGCCGATGAAATCCGGCAGTGTAGTCAGGCTCGGGGTGTACACCCCGTTCACCTTCGGACAGTCGGAAAAGTCTGGGTTTCCTGCCGTGCTGGTTGCAGGGTTCGGGCACAGATCGCTGAAGTCTCCGCTCCGCTCCGCATTCGACGGCACCGGCTGAAAGAAAGTCTGTCCCGGCACTCGGTCGCGCCGCCATTCCTCGGACCAAAAGAAGAACGTCTTGTCCTTCCCCCGGTTATAAACCCCGGGAATGTACACCGGACCTCCGATGGTATAGCCAAAATCATTCTTCTTGTACGCCGGGACGCTGCTCTGGAAGTAGCTCTTGGCATTGAAAATGTCATTGCGCACAAACGAATACACATTCCCGTGGAACGCATTAGTTCCTGACTTGGTTTCCACCTCGACCGTTCCCGACCCATTCCGCCCGTACTGCGCTCCATAGTTCGATGTCAGCACCTTGAACTCGGCAATCGCCTCCAGACTGGGATATACATTCAGCGTCGTGTTGCTGCCGTTGTCCATGTTGTCGCCGCCGTCCAGTTCCCAGTTGTTATATTCCGTACGTCCGCCGTTTATGCTGAACGCCACGTTGCCGCTAATGCCCACCGTGCCCTCATCCTGCCCCGTCTGGTTGCTCACTCCCGGCACCAGGGTCACCAGTTGTGTGAAGTTTCGTCCGTTCAGTTCCAGTTGCGTGATCTGCTTGCCGGTGACCGTGCCCGACAAGTCGGACGATTGCGTCTCCACCTGCGCAACACTGGTTCCTTCCACGTTGATTTCGGTGCTCACGTCCCCCACCTGCATCATCACGTCCACCCTGGACTTCTGCGCCACCCGCAGGATCACGCCCTTGGCGTCATACCTCTTGAATCCTGGGACCGTCACCCGCAAGTCGTACGATCCGGCAGTCAGCGCTGGCAGAGAGAACTCGCCCTCTTGGTTCGTGACGGTGGTGCGGCTCAGCCCGCGCTCCGGACTCACCACTTCAACCGCAGCATTCGCGATGGTCGCTCCGCTCTGATCCTTCACCGAGCCGGCCAGCGTCGCCGTGTCCTGAGCGTAGAGTGCCGCAGCGGACGCCAGCGCTACAACCAGACATACCAATCGCAATCTCATTGCTTCCCCCTAAACCGAAATCTCCCACTACCTTGCAGAACCCCAAAACCCCAGTATTAAATCGTATCAATACGTGACTTCGCGTGTGGATGTCAAGCACAAAATTACAATCTGGGGAACTCTCCAATATCCACAGACTCGGCCTACAGCACACTCCGAGTGGACTCGCGCACCACCAGTTCGGGCGCAACGATCCGATGCGTGGCACGGATCTTTCGCTTCTCTACCACTCCGTTGATCCCTTCGACCACCAGAGTCGCCGCCGCCGCTCCCATCGCCTCCATCGGCTGACGCACCGTGGTCAGCGCCGGGGTGTACCACGATGAGGGCGCCACGTCGTCAAATCCAATCACCGAACACTGCTCCGGCACCCGGATCCCCGCATGCGTCAGCGCCCGGATCGCCCCAAACGCCGTCATGTCGTCAAATGCCATCAGCGCGGTGAACGGCCGCCGCCTCTTCAGCAACTCTTCGGTCAGCTTGTACCCGTCCTCAAATCCTGATATCGGATCGCTCGACTCCGGCAAGTCCACCACCAGCCGCGGATCCAGTTGCAGCTTGTGCTCCGCCGCGAATACCTTCACTCCCTTCCAGCGCGGCAAACTGTCCGCCAGCTGCGCTGGCCCCCGCACAAAAGCAATCTTGCGATGCCCCAGGGAGTACAGGTGATCGAGGGCGGCATGCGCTCCCGCTTCGTTATTCACCAGCACCGAACTGATGGAATCATTCTTCACTTCCCTGCCGATCATCGCCGTTGGAATGTTGCTCTTTTCCAAATCGGCCAGTAGGTCAATGTCCAGGAACAGCCAGTTCGCCAGCACGATCAGCCCTTCAATGCGGCGATCCAGCAACATCTCCAGGTAGCGCTCGAAGCGGCTGCGCTCGTTGTGAACATCGGTCAGGATGGGCAGAAACGACGACTGGTACAGCGTGTTCTCAATTCCACGCAACACCATCGTGCAGTAAGGGTCGGTCATGTCAAACACCATCACCCCGACGGTTTGGCTCCGTTTGTTCCGCAGCGACCGCGCAAAAATATTTGGCCGGTATCCCAACTGCCGCGCTGCGATTTCAATCCTCTTCTTGGTGGTTGCCGGAATGTAGCGCGACAGCGGGGCGTTGTTCAGCACGATCGAAACCGTGGTCGGAGAGAACCCCGCCTTCTTCGCCACGTCCCGAATCGTGACCGCCGACTGCGATGTCCCGGCTTTGCGCGTCTTGCGCAATCCCGCAACCGCTCCCTTTTTTCCGGCTCTAGGACGCGTGCCGCCTTCGCTTGGAACCACGGCTCAGACTCCTCTTCGCGACTCCCCACTTTGCGAGTTCGCGCTTTTAAATTTAGGCTGTTGCTGGCGGACACTACAGCACCCGTGAAACCTCTGTCAAGAATATCGCTCGGATTGGCGCTCGCCTCCCTCGTAGTAGCGGGAGCGCCAGACCATGCTCGCGCGCAGACCGGTGCCGCCCCCCGCACTTCGAAAGCCGCCGTGCCCGACCCACAAAAGTTGTTCGCATCCGCAGAAGCTGCCCTGCAGAAAGGAGACCTCGCTCTCGCCGAAAAAGATTTCCGCCACTTGCTCGCAGTCAACCCAGGGATAGCCGGAGCCTACGCCAACCTCGGAGTCATCTCCATGCGTCGCAAGCAGTGGGTCTCCGCCCTGCACCAGCTCCGCCAAGCCGAAAAACTTGCGCCCCAGGTTCCCGGCATCCGGCTCAACATCGGCCTCGTCTACTATCGCCAAAATGATTTCCGCTCTGCCCTCGCGCCGTTTGAGTCTGTTCTCCGCGACGATCCCAATTCCTACCAGGCCCGGTACCTCCTCGGGCTCTGTTACTTTTTTGTAGAGCGCTATGCCGACGCGGCTGACTCTTTGCAGCCCCTCTGGCCCCAGGCCTCTCTGCAAATGAATTACCTCTATGTTCTGGGAATCGCCGCCCACAAGGCCCAGCGGGATGCCCTCGAGCAACAGTCCCTGAACCGCTTGATCGAGGTCGGCCAAGGCTCTGCCGAATTTCATCTGCTCATGGGCAAGGCCCACCTCAATCGTCAGGAATATGACCAGGCCATCGTAGAGCTAGAGGCGGCTGCCAAGTCTGACTCTTCCCTGCCCTTCGTGCATTTCAACCTCGGTCTCGCCTACCTCCATCAGCAGCAGTACGAGCAAGCGAAGCAAGAGTTCGAGCGCGACATCGCTATCGAACCTGACGTTGCCTTCGACTATGACGAGCTTGCCTCCGTCTTTGCCTCCCTCCAGGATGACCGCGCCACCGAAAAGAATTATCGCCAGGCCCTGCGCCTCGATCCCAATCTAGTGAGCTCGCATTTCGGACTCGCCAAACTCCTGGCGCGCCAGCAAAAACTACCGGCCGCACTCGCCGAATTGGATCAGGCCCGCGCTCTCGATCCCCAAAATTCAAGCATCCTTTACCTGCGCGGTCAAGTACTGCTTCGCCTGGGACGCAAAGCCGCGGGTCAGGCCGAATTGACAGCCGCTGCCACCATCTTGAATCAGCAGCGCGCCCAGCGTCGCGGCGAACTGGAAGGCCCGGACGTTCCTAGTCCCGAGTTAACCAAAGAGCCCCAATAACGGCCCCCAATAAAGAGGTCGCAGTGGGGTGCTACACTGGCGGGGTAAATCCCTGTCTGTCTCGCGCTGTCGTGCGGGTTTGGCATCTGGTTCGAATCGAATCACCTGCTGTGAATTCGCTGCGGAGGAAAGCATGCCCAAGAACCGAATGGTCCGTATCGTTGGTGGCGTCGTCGTCCTTCTCCTCCTCGTCCTGATCGCCATCCCGTTCTTTTTCGATGCCAATAGTTTTCGGCCCCGTCTCGAAACAGAACTCGGCAGCGCCCTCGGGCGGCAAGTAAAAGTGGGCGACCTCCGTCTTGCAATTGTTTCAGGCAGCGTCACGGCTTCCGATGTCTCCGCCTCCGACGATCCGAAATTCAGCTCTGCCCCCTTCATCACCGCCAAGTCCTTAAAAGTTGGCGTCCAGCTCATGCCCCTTATTTTCTCAAAAGAGCTGCACATCACTGGCATCACCATCGAGGAACCGCACATTACCTTGCTTCGCGCCTCAGACGGCCGCTGGAACTATTCCTCCATCGGCTCCACCCAGGCCAAGCCCGCGGAACCCGACTCGAAGTCGTCCTCCACCATCGATCGGGCCAGCGTCTCCGTGGCCAAGCTCGACGTCGTCGATGGCACCGTAACCGTGGGCACCGTGCCCTCTACCACCCCACCCCACACCTACACTAAAGTCAACATCAAGATCCGCGATTTCTCCTTCGCCAATTCCTTTCCCTTTGAAATGAGCGCCGTCGCCGCCGACGGCGGAGTCATCAGAGTGGACGGCACCACCGGCCCCATCAACGCCAGCGATGCCTCCGACACGCCTCTCAAGGCCAAACTCCATATCGCTGGTTGGAATCTGGCCAGGAGCGGCTTTCTCGATCCTAGCTCCGGCATTGACGGCCTGGTAGACGTGGACGGCCAATTGAATTCAAATGGCAAGATTGCACAGCTCAATGGCAGCCTCAAAGCCGCCAAGCTGAAGCTCTCGCCCAAAGGCGCTCCCGCCGCCCGCGACGTCACCGTGCAGTACGCCTTGAACCATGACCTCAAACGCCGTGCCGGCACCCTCACCCAGGGCGACGTGGCCATGGGACGCGCGGTCGCCCACCTCACCGGTTCCTACCAAACCCAGGGCGCAACTACTTCCGTCAACATGAAACTCACCGCGCCCGCCATGCCAGTGGACGAGCTCGTCGCCATGCTCCCTGCTCTGGGCGTCATCTTGCCTTCCGGTTCCCAGCTCAAGGGTGGTACCCTCTCCGCCGATCTCACCATCCTCGGCCCAGTGGAGAAACTGCTCACCTCGGGCGCTATCCGTTTAACAAATTCCGAACTTGCCGGATTCAACCTGGGCGCAAAAATGTCCGCCATCAGTGCGCTTACTGGAAACCAGGGCGGCGGCTCCAATACCACCATCCAAAACCTTAGCTCCAATGTTCGCAACAGTCCCGAGGGCAGCCGCCTCGACAATATCAATCTCACTGTTCCTTCTTTCGGGACCGTGACGGGAGCCGGCACCGTCACTCCTTCCGGGGCTCTCGACTTCAAGATGGCCGCCAGTTTGAACGGCGGTGCCGTGGGCGGCGTCACCCAGATCGCTGGACTCGGCAAGGGCGGTGTCGCCAACCTCCCTTTCAAAATTCAAGGCACCACCTCCAACCCCACCTTCGTGCCTGACGTGAATGGCATCCTCGGCGGCCAACTCCAGAATCTGATCAAGGGAAACAATCCAGTGAAGCTTCCCAAAGGTCTGGGCGGCCTGTTCGGCAAGAAGCCCTTCTAGCAACCAACCCTCACGGCAGAAATGAAGCGCATGGTCTGTCTCTAGGCTGCGCTGGGAAGAACTGCACTACGACTTCCCCCTCCCCCATTTACTGACATTTGGGGATATTGTGCATTTGCGGCTATTGCATTTGCCTCACAGGATATGTATTATTAAGAACATAATATTCACTGTGAGGATAACGTATGGTCACTAAAGTCATTGAAGATGGTCTCCGCCCCTACTCCATCGGCGAAAAACTTCGCTCCTTTCGCCTCCGCAAGGGCATGGGCTTGGTCGAACTCGGCAAACACACCGGTCTCTCCGCCGCTCTTCTCTCCAAACTTGAGCGCAGCAAGCTTTTTCCCACACTCCCCACCTTGCTCCGCATCGCCATGGTGTTTAACGTGGGCCTGGAATACTTCTTCAACGACGAGCGCAAGCGCCGCGTGGTTTCCATCGTCCGCCGCAACGAACGCATGCGCTTCCCCGACCGCCCCGGCACCACCGATATCTCCTACTTCTTTGAGTGCCTCGATTACCCTGCCACCGAAAAGAAGATCAACGCATTTCTCGCCGACTTCCAGGACTTGGCCGCCGATAAGATCAAACCTCATCAGCACGCTGGCGTGGAATTCCTTTATCTGCTAGCCGGTGAGTTGAACCTCAAGATCGCCAGCGAAGAATTTCAGTTGGAGACCGGCGACGCCATCTACTTCGACTCCGCTGTCCAGCACAGCTACCGTCGCCT
>JANYBT010000018.1 GCA_025360645.1 Acidobacteriaceae bacterium
AGAGCAGCGCTTTGGAGATTATGGCACCGCCTTCGAGTTGCAGAGTCGCGCGTTGCAGAAGAGCCCGAACGATCCCGTGATTCGCTTCAATCGCGCCATCACCGCGGAAAAACTGTTTCTGTTCCAGCAATGCTTTGCAGACTGGGACCGCTACTTAGAGTTGGACGGCCAGGGCGCCTGGGCCGATGAAGCGCGCCAACGCTATGCGAAAACCAAGGCGTTCTACGACGCGCACGAGGCCAGAGTGCACGCGCCGCTGCTGACCCCGGCAGAATTCGCCGCCAAGATTGATGAGGCAGACCCCAAGACCTGGGACCGAGTAGAACCGCGTATCGAAGAGTATCTGGCCATCGCAACCACAGAATGGCTGCCGCAAGCGTATCCGGTGGGGGGTGTAGCGGCTCCCGCCCTCGCACCTGGGCGGGCAAGCGATGCAGCCGCGCCAGAGGCAGCGCAGGGAGAAAGAGCTAGCGAAGCGAGACGCGCCCTGATCGCCCTGGCCGCAATCCTGAAAACCAACCACGGAGACCGCTGGTTAACCGAAATGCTCGCCGCCAAACCGAGCGAGGCGTTTGCCGAGGGAGTGAAGGCCCTAGCCGACGGAGCCAGCGAAGTCGCAGTCGGCGAAGACTTTCAACTAGCAGCGGCCGATGCCGATCACTCTAGCAAATTGTTCGAGCGCGACGGCAGCCGTGCCGGCTTCGACGCGGCGGAGTTCCAACAAATCTATGCCCTCACTTTTAAGGAAGAACATTGCTATCGCAACAGCGAGGCGTTGACCGCAAGGCCGGAAATGCGAGGCTACGGGTGGCTTCGCATCCAAACCATGTTGCAGGGGACCTCCTGCGCAGCGCAACAGAGCGACCTCAGTCGAGTGACGGAGTTGCCGAGCCGGGCTTTCGACCAGGCCCGTCAGTCGCAGTATCCCATCCTCACCCAGCGCTCTGTGTTCTTCCTCGCGGACGCCACTGAGTCCCAGGGGCATCGCCGTCAAGCGTGGGACTTCGCCGGGGAAGGCCTGAAACTCTACTGGGCAAGCGAAGAAGATTCGGTGCAGGGCTACAACCTCTACGCCACGATGGACAATCTGGCAGAGGACGATCAGGTCTGGCATCTCGAATCAGCCGCCAGCCGCCAAGCTGTGGCCATTCTGCCGGAGACGGCGCGGCCCGTGTTGCGAGCCGTGGAGCACATGCGGGCTGCCCGCTCGGCAGTGATGGCCGGGGAGAATGAGGCGGCTCAGAAGGAGCTTGCTCAATCGGAACTGTTGAGCGGATCCCTGCCCAGGAGCGAGACCACAGACCAATATCGCGCCGGAATCGAAATGGAGCGTGCCCGCTTGCTGGGGGCTCAGGGCGCAGCGGACCAGGGACTGAAGCGCCTCCAACGGTTGAGTGTTGTGGTTGCAAAAGACCAGAATGATCCCTTTGTGCGCAATTACTTTGGGACGCTCAGCGAAATCTATTTGCGCGCAGGCCAACCCGCCGAAGCCGAAGCCGCGGTGGCGAACGCACTGGCCATCTCAGAAAAACAGCGATCGTTTCTGCCCAGCGAAGGCGAGCGGCTTTCCTGGATGCACCAACCGGATTCGGCGGCGAGCTATCGTGGCATGGCAGAGGTCAAATTGGCCCGCGGAGATCTGGCTGGCGCGCTGGCCTCATGGGAGATGCTCAGCGACGCTGCGACCCGCCCGCCCAACGCCAACTCATCCCAAGCGGGAAATCTCCGCCAGCAGTCCGACACTCTGTTGCTCGAAGAGGAGGCGGTGATTGCAGCCAAACAAGCCGCTCTGCACGGCGCCACCATGCTCATCTACACCGAGCAATCGCGGGGCGTTGGCGTATGGGTGGTGGACCAGCGCCACATCGCTCACGTCGAGATCGACCGCGAACCGGCTGACGTTCGCTTGCGAGCACAACATTTCACCGAGATGTGCGCCACGCCTGCGTCGGATCAGGAGCAGCTCAAGGCTGCAGCGAAGTCGCTCTATCAGCTATTGGTCGCGCCGGTTTCCGCACAACTCGCCGCCGGGCAGCCGCTGGTCATCGAGGCGAGTGACACGCTGGGGGCAATCCCGTTCCATGCGCTCATGGCGGAGGACGGAAAGTATTTGGACCAACTCCATCCCGTGCTGCGCCTGCCCGCGATTCGCCTGCTGGCCGAGGAGGATGAACCGTTCGCCGCTTCGTTGCGCGCGGTGATGGTCGCCAGTCCCATCGGCGATGGCGAAGCCATGCATCCCCTGGCCGACGCGGAGGAGGAGGCTCGGGCCGTGGGGAAACACTTCCACTCTCCCAAGCTGCTAATGGATTCAAACGCCGGGCTGGGAGCCGTAAGCAGCGAGCTGGCGTCGGCGCAAGTCTTTCACTTCGCGGGCCATGCTCTGATGCGTGGCGACGGGACCGCGCTGGTGCTGGCACGCTCTCGGGGTGCGAAAGCCGAGTTATTGGATGCGGGCTCAGTGCGAGGCATGGATCTTACTCGCCTCCGCTTGGCGGTCTTATCGGCCTGCTCCACCGGAGCGAGACAAAAAGGCTCGACCCAGGAGATGGACAGCTTAGCCAGCGCATTTCTGCGCGCCGGAGTGCCGCACGTGCTGGCCACCCGCTGGGATGTGGACTCAGCGTCCAGCCGTGTGCTGATCGAGAGCTTTTACGACGAGTTACTGCAAGGACACTCCGTAGGCGAATCTCTGGCATTAGCCGAGTCTAGCCTGCGGGCTCATCAACCTCATCCGTACTACTGGGCGGCCTTTGAAGCATTCGGCCGCAACTAAGAAAGGCGAAAAGAATATGAATAAGAATAAGAATAAGAAAGGTGAAGAGAATATGACTGAACAGAACCCACCGAAGACAACATCCGGTCCCAATCTTCAGCTACTACTGGAAGGCCCGTTTGCGCTGCGCGATAACAGCGCGGTAAACGCTGACTCAACATCTAACACCTTTGACATCTTCGTGCCGAATTTATTGGATTCTCACTTCGTCCCCGGCTTCCAGGCGGAAGGTGAGGGTCTTGATCTTCCGATGGCGGGAAAATATACCTTAGCAATCAAGGGCTACACTCCTGGCAGCGCACAAGGTCAGGGCTCGTCAGTCTTCGACTGCTGTGAACGCCCCGATAGTATGGCAGCTTCTGGAGCATACGTGATTCTTAATGTGCCCAAGCCAGACGAAATCTGGCCCATCTCTGGAGTAGACGCGGTTATACATGGCAACGGGGCCGCTAAGGACACCATGTCATACTGCACTCGTGCAGTACTCCGCTACAATAATATCAATCTCGACGACGTATCCCTCACTGGCATGGGCATTGAGAGCGAAACTGTAAATCTCGGGCTCGTGCCAATTGGCAGCGACGCGCTTCTTTACTTCAGCATGATTCCGAACGATCTGCCTACCGTCGAACATGGCATGATGGCGTACCGCGCAGCGGCAAAGATGGTTGGCTTTGATCGCTACCTCGAATACACATCGTGCGGTAACACAACGGGCGCTGCACAGTTTTCTGCCAGTGGAGGAAGGCAGAACAATTGCCGTGCGGTTCTCATCAAGCTGGATCCGCCAGGTAAGAAGTAAGCGCCACGGGGGGAGTGCGTCACGAATATTACACTTAAGCTTAACGAACAGGAGAAGGCATGACACTAAGTCGCTATATCGCCATAGCTACACTAGCAGTATCCACGCTGGCCATATTACAACTAGGGTGCGCTTCGCACTCCTTGAACAGCGCAAAGGAAGCTGCCTCTGGAACATCGTCCACGGATGCCGTCACCCTACGATTGGCCTTGGAGGGCCCCTTTGCCCTTTGTTTCGATGACAGTAGTCACAAAATCCGCGTGCTGTTGCCAGATCTAGTTGACTCCAACGGCAAAACGCACTTTAAACCCTTTATCCGAGCTACTTCCAACGAAGTGAATTTAGATAATAGTTCCTATGAGCTTACCATCGGTGCATACAGCGAGGCAGCCTCAATGCTGGCCGTCACTCAACTCGGCGACCCTGTATCCATCCACACCAAGTTTGGTGGCTGCCAGGATGCTCATAGTCCACACAAGTACCTGGAGTTCAAGGTTCCCCAGCCCAACCACATCTACCCTACTTTGCATATTATGACGACCATTGTTGATCGGGGGGAAGGCGCGACCTGCGGGACAGATGTAACAGGGTCCAAGCCTTCGCCTCACGCCCGCCAGCTTGTGCTGGAATACGATAATGTGCATTTAAAAGATCTCAACATTTCTGGCTTGGACAAAGATCACCAGCCGAGGGTATTTGCTATAGGCAACAGCGCTCAGATGATACTGGAGACGCGCCCAAAAATGGATGTAGAGAACGACACACTAGCGAAGAAGATGGCGGATGCGGATTTTCGGGCAAGCTCGGATATTCTGAAGACTAACGAGTGCATCACTTTCGCGCCAGATAGCTCGATTTTTGTCGCGGCAGGGGCGACTGCACGCGGTGCTGATATTCGCCTTCATGCCGTTGGCGGTAACCACAACAACTGTCGGGCCCCGCTGACTTTGGTCTGTCCAACCGCCAACGTTTGTACAATACCGGGACCCTAACCCTCCCAACTGCCCTCTAGATCTCCGTAATCGGGTGCCTCCCACATTCCGACGACGCCGCGGGTGTGCATCACGCGGTGGCTGCTCTGGCCGACACCTTCAGAGCAGCCACCGTTTTCCCCTCCGAGTCCGCCAACACCGCCCTCCCCTCTCCCCCATCCCGCTTCCTGTAAAATGCTCTCCAGCATCGCGCACAGCGCATCACGCATCACGCACCACGTTCCTAGCACCGCGCTGCGCACGCTGACTGCGCATGCTGACTACACACGCTTACTAGAAAGGAGCCGCCCGCTGATCTTCGCTTGCCTGCTAGCTTCGGCTGCACTTGCTCCGCGCGGAGTGGGCGCTTACGTCCGACAGCACTTTCTCGACACTACGTTTAAGGGCCTTTACCACGCCAACGCCTTCGATATGGCGTTGCTCATTCCCTACTTCATCGTCCTTGTGCTGCTGGCATCCTACGGCCTGCACCGCTACTGGATGGTGTATCTGTATTTCAAGAATCGCAAGAACCGCACCATCGATCCCGCCCAGTATTTCGACACGCTACCCCGCCTCACCATCCAGCTGCCGATTTTCAACGAGCAATATGTGGTGGACCGACTGCTCGAATCCATCTGCAAGCTGCAGTATCCCAAGGACAAGCTCGACATCCAGTTGCTGGACGATTCCACCGACGAGACCGTCGCGGTGGCCAGCGCCCTGGTCGAGCGCTACGCCGCCCTCGGCAACCCCATCATCTACCATCACCGCACCAACCGCGAGGGCTATAAGGCTGGCGCGCTCGCTGCCGGACTCGAATCCGCCAAGGGCGAGTTCGTCGCGATTTTCGACGCCGACTTCACTCCGCCCGAAGACTTCCTGCTCAAGACCATCCACCACTTCACCGACCCCCGCATCGGCATGGTGCAGACCCGCTGGACCCACCTCAACCGCAATTATTCGTTTCTGACCGAGGTCGAGGCCATCCTGCTCGACGGCCACTTTGTGCTCGAACACTCCGGCCGCGCCCGCAGCAACGTGTTCTTCAACTTCAATGGCACCGCGGGATTGTGGCGCCGCATCGCCATTGACCAGGCCGGCGGCTGGCAGCACGATACTCTCACCGAAGACACCGACCTCAGCTACCGCGCCCAACTCGTCGGATGGAAGTTCCTCTACCTGCAGGACGTAGAGTGCCCCGCCGAACTCCCCGTCGAGATGACCGCTTTCAAGACTCAACAGGCGCGCTGGGCCAAGGGTCTGATCCAGACCGGCAAAAAAATCCTGCCCCGGGTCCTCAAGAGCAACCAACCCCGTCACGTCAAAATCGAGGCCTGGTATCACCTGACCGCCAACTTGAGCTATCCCCTGATGATCGTGCTCTCGGTGCTGTTGATGCCCGCCATGATCATCCGCTTCTACCAGGGCTGGTTCCAGATGCTCTACATCGACCTGCCTCTATTCATGGCGTCCACGTTTTCCATTTCCAGTTTCTACCTGGTCTCGCAGAAAGAGCTGCACCCGCGCACTTGGCTGCGCACGTTTTTCTACCTGCCCATTCTGATGGCGCTGGGCATCGGCTTGACCGTCACCAATACGCGCGCCGTGCTGGAAGCGCTGGTGGGCAAAAAGACTGCCTTCGCTCGCACCCCGAAATACAGCGTGCAGTCCAAGACCGACAAGGTGCAAGCCGCCAAGTATCGCAAGCGTTTGGGATGGGTGCCCTGGGTGGAGTTGCTGATCGGGACTTACTTCGCGCTGACCATCTGGTACGCCATCGCCAACGAGAACTACTTCACTGTGCCGTTCCTGCTGCTATTCGTATTCGGGTACTGGTGCACCGGCCTGATGTCTTTGCTGCAAGGTCGCTTCACCGGCACTGAGGCCAGCCCCGAGTCCCACACCAAACCGTTCCCCGTCGGAGTGTAGGAAGTCGAACGCCCCTCGCTTTCATTCTGTCTTGACCTCGCGTCCCCCACGCGCCGCCTACGCCGCAGCCAACCTCTTGCTCATCACCACCGCGCCCATCCCATTCGCGTAGTATCCGGGAACGGTTTTCAATTCGTCATACCCGTGCCGTTTGTAGAACGCAATCGCGGCGGCGTTGTCCTCAGGAGTTTCCAGGAACACCAACTGCTGCTTGTTCGCCCGCAGCTTTTTTTCGCATCCGTCCAGCAACGCCGACCCCACGCCGGCTCGTCGCGCTTCAGCAATCACGTCGATGGTGATGACGTGTCCTATGCCTTTGCTATTGCCTTCCGCCACTACAAACCCGAGCACTCGCGCTGGACTTTTCCCTGCACTCTTCCCTGCCCCCGGCTCCTCGGCCACCAGGGTGAACGCTCCCCGCCGCTTCATGAAGACCGCCAGTTCCAGCCGCGAGTATGCCAGTTCCGGCGAAAAACACGCCTGGTCAATGCGCCATAGCTGGTCAAAGTCCTCCCGCCGCGCGTCTCGTATCGCAAAATTCACTCGCCTATTGTATCCACCTGAACTATTTCTCGCCTTCACGATTTTTCCACTCCAAAAAGCTTGCAGGAATGCGTCCCGCGTCCTACCATTCGCATCAGAAGAGGTGTGGGTCGCCTTGTCCTGATTGACGTCGTTCTCACCTCGGCTGCGATGGGCCTGTGGTATGCCTGGTTCGCCCGGCACAACCGGCGCAAGGCTGCCGCAGTTCTGGCTTGGGTGCAAGCGGCGTGCGGCAGCAAGGCCCGTATCCTTAAAACCACTTGGCGCAGCTGTTCCCTGCTGCACGCGGGACTGCACCTGCCGTCGCGCTGGGTGGAGAGCGCCCGCGTCACCGTCAGCCTGATGCCCCGCCCCTTACCGGTGCAGTGGATGCTCAGCCGCTGGCGCAAGCAAAAAGAGACGCTCACTTTTGAGGCCGACCTGGGCTTGCCCCCGGGTTTTAGCCTCGACGTGATCCACCATCGCTGGGCCGGACACAGCGGGCGCCGCGCCACCGACGAGCGCCACTGGATCATTGTCCGTTCCCTGCCCGTGGTGCTGACCACTCGCGACGACTGGCCGCCCGAACTTACCCCCATCATCAACGCCCTGGTCTCACGCCAGGAAAAGAACTTCCTCACCGTGAAGTTCCATCAAGGCTCGCCGCACCTCACCGCCACCGTGCCGCTGGAATCGCTTTCCGACGCGAAGGCGGTCGCGGGACTGCTAGATATGTTCCGTGAACTGGCCAACGGCGTATCCGCCAAACGCCAATAGTCGTCCGGCTTCCCCTGAATCTCGCGGCTTCCGCGTGGTATCTTTTTTCTTCGCGATTCTTCTCAGGAGCGTCACGTTTTGTTGCCGCCGTTCAATCTCTCCATGTCGCAGCCCAAGTTTCGCACCAGGCTCGTCCTGTTCATTCTGCTGCTCGGCTCCATTCAATGCCACGCTCAGGTGACCCCTGCGCCCTATCAAGCGCCCAGCACCAGGAAAATGTCGGACCTTCTACAACAGATCTTCCGCGATCAGGATCTGAAAACCGATCCCAACAAAGATGCCCAGCGTGCGCGCGAAGTGGAGCGGCAACTCGCTACCAACCCCAGCCTGCGCGATGAGATCAAGCTGCGTCTTACTCTCGCCTCCTTCGAACTGCGGGCTGGCGACAGCCAGGTGGCGATCGATCAACTTCTGAAAGTTCGCAGTCTCGCCGAAACCCACGGCGTGATTCTCGCGCCTGCTTACAAGAAACAGATTCGCGACCTGCTGGCCATCGCCTACATGCGGCTGGGCGAACAAGAAAACTGCGTCCACTACCACGGTCAGGAGTCCTGCCTGTTTCCCGTCCGCGGCTCCGGCGTCCACCAACTGACGCGCGGCATGGAGGGCGCGGTTCGCGAGTTGACCGATGCCCTGCAGGAGAATCCCGCTGACCTGAAATCGCGCTGGCTGCTGAACATCGCCTATATCACGTTGGGACGCTATCCCCAGGATGTGCCCGCACGCTGGCTGATCCCGGCCGGCACCTTCGACTCTGATTACGACATCGACCGCTCAAAGATGTTGCTCCCCAAGCCGGCATTCTCGGAGTGGGCCACTCCGGCGGCGTCATCCTGGAAGACTTCGATGGCGACGGCCTGCTCGACCTGATGCTGTCGTCGTCCGGCGCGCTCGATCCGCTGATCTTCTACCACAACAATGGAAACGGCACTTTCACCGACCGCTCCGCGGCCGCCGGCCTGAGCGGAGAACTGGGTGGTCTAAACCTCATCGCTGGCGACTACAACAACGATGGCCATCCCGATGTCCTGGTGCTGCGCGGCGGCTGGTGGGGGCAGAACGGCAAGTACCCCATGTCTCTGCTGCGCAACAACGGCGACGGCACCTTCGACGACGTTACCGAACAGGTGGGCCTGCTGTCGCTGCACCCCACCCAAACCGCCGCCTGGGCCGATTACGATGGCGACGGATGGCTCGACCTCTACGTCGGACACGAGGCCAACGCCACTGAGAACCATCCTCCCCAGCTCTTTCACAACAACCGCGATGGCACCTTCACCGAAGTCGCCGCCCCCAATGGGCTGGCCAACCTCGGTTATGTCAAAGGCGTAGCGTGGGGCGACTTCAACAACGATGGTTGCCCCGACCTCTACGTCTCCGTCAAGGGCGCCGCGAATCACTTGTTTCGCAACGATGGCCCTGCCGACCCTAAGCACCCCCGTCCCGACCACTGGAAGTTTACCGACGTCACTGCGCAGGCGGGCGTCGCGGAACCCATCCACAGTTTCGCCACCTGGTTCTTTGATTACGACAACGACGGCTGGCCCGATTTGTTTGTGGCAGGCTTCTACGCCGACACTCTCGACGACATTGCCGCATTCGAAATGGGCCAACCCGCGAAAGTGGAGACTCCGCGCCTGTACCACAACAACCACGACGGCACTTTCACCGACGTCACTCACCCCATGAAACTCGACCGCGCCATCCTGGTGATGGACGCAAACTTCGGCGACCTCGACAACGATGGCTAGCTCGACGTTTATCTCGGCACCGGCGACGTTCCCTTTGAGTCGCTGCTTCCCAATCGCATGTTTCGCAACCACAATGGCAAAGAGTTTCAGGATGTGACCACTTCCGGCGGCTTCGGCCACTTGCAGAAGGGACACGGCATTGCCTTCGGCGACATTGAAAATAGCGGCGACGAAGATGTAGTCGAGAAAATGGGTGGCGCGGCCCCCGGAGACACTTATTCCAGTGTCCTCTACCACAATCCCGGCCACGGCAACCACTGGATCAGCCTTGAACTGGAGGGGGTCCAGACCAATCGTTCGGCGTTCGGAGCGCGCATTCGAATCACCGCGCAGACGCCGGAAGGCAAGCGGCAAATCTTTCGCACCGTAGGTTACGGCTCCAGCTTCGGCGGCAACCCGCTGCGCCAGCACATCGGTCTGGGCAAGGCGTCCAGCGTGACGGAGATCGAAGTCTTCTGGCCGGTGCCGGGCAAGTCGCAGGTGTTCCACAACATTGCGGCGGACCGCGCTTATCGGCTACGCCAGGGCGATGCCCGTCTCACTCCGCAGCATTACCAGCGCTTTTCCTTCCGGTCCGCTCCCGTCGCACAACCCCATCACTGAACATCGTTGCTCTTGCCGTCTTTGCCAGAGGACTCCTGGTCTGGCTCGGGCACAAAGCGATAGCCCACGCCGCGCACCGTCAACAGGTGCCGCGGCTTGGCCGGGTCTTCTTCCACATAGCGCCGCAGCCGGACTACAAAATTATCAATGGCGCGGGTGTCGGTGTCCTCATGCAAGCCCCACACTTCCTCCAAAATAGATTTGCGCGAGACGGTCTTGCCCGCATTGCGAATCAGATGGCGCAGCAACTCGGCCTCCATCACGGTCAGGTGGATGGTGTTGCCCAGAGTTTGCAATTCGAGCTCGCGGAAGTTGACGGTCTTGCCCGCAAACGCGAAAGTGCCGAAGTCGCCGCTGGAATCTTGCGCGGCGCTCCCGACGGGAGTGATGTGGGGTGGCCCATCCCCGGCGCGCGACCACTGCGTCCGCCGCAACAGCCCTTGCAATCGCGCCAGCAGAATGGCCAGCTCAAACGGCTTCGGCAGATAGTCATCGGCGCCGGCGGCAAAACCTTTGAGCACGTCTTCGGGACGTCCCCGCGCGGTCAGCATCAGCACCGGCACGTAGTTCTTCGCCTCGCGTAGTTCCGCCACTACCTCAAAACCGTCCTTGCCGGGCAGCATCACGTCGAGCACCACGGCATCGAACGGCTGGCGCAACTGCAGCACGCGGCGGAGCGCAGCCTCGCCATCGCCATCCACTTCCACGGCGTGACCTTCGCTTTCCAGGTTGAAGCGCAAGCCCTGCGCGATGTGCGCCTCATCCTCCACAATCAGCACGCGGCTCACCCGGCGCTCCTCGGCAACGTGATGATCACCGTGCTGCCCTTGCCTTCCCCTTCACTTTCGGCGAACACGCGTCCGCCATGCTGCCGTACAATCGCGTTCACAATAAACAGCCCCAGGCCGGTTCCCTTCACCCGCTTCAGCGAACGCTGCACCCGATAAAAGCGCTTGAACACACGCTTCAACTCGTCGGTGGGGATGCCCTCGCCGTGGTCGAGCACGCGCAGGCTGGCCAGGCGCGGGTCGGTCGAGTCGAGATCCACTTCCACCCGCACCCCGCCGGGCGAATACTTCACCGCGTTGTCGAGGATGTTGTTGATAGCGGTGCGCAGGTCTTCGGGATCGCCGGCCACCACCGGCCGCGTGCCGTTGGCTAATTCGCGCAGCGTCATGCCCTCCGGCGGCAAGTGGTGACGGGTGCGCGCCAAGTCCACACACTCGCGGACCAAGTCATCCAGCGGCACCGCGACCTTGTGCAGCTTGCCGCGCTTCAGCCCCGCCTCGCCCGCTTTCAACACTTGCTCGACTGTGCCAATCAACCGGTCGGTATCCAGCAACATGGAGCGGTAGAACTCCTGGCGCTTGGCCTCATCCACTTCCCGGCGCTGCAGCGTCTCCAGATAAAGGCGGATCGACGCGATAGGAGTCTTGAGTTCGTGGGTGACGGCGTTGATAAAACTGTCGTGCTGTTCGTTGCGGCGGATCTCGCGCACCAGGAAGATGGTGTTCAGGATCATGCCGGCGATAATCACCAGAAAAAAAATCGCGCCTAGCAACAGCTTGACGCTCTCCCGCCAATTCAAAATGATCCAACTGACGTTCAGCGCCACCGCCACCGCCACCAGGAACGCTCCCAGGGTGATGAACAAATAAATAGCCTTGCGGCGGCTGGTGATGCGCATGACTGGAATTCTACCCCCGACCGGGAGAGGACGCGGGATGGGCAGGGCCGGGGCAGGTGACGTCCGGGTCGCTGCCGAGGAATAACCGGAGCGCGAATCGGCCTAAAATGTTCACTCCGAGGAACTAAATTCGAGAAATATTCTCAATTAGAAGACATTTATTGATTCTAAAGGGGTTAGAGGAAAGCGGGTCTGGGGGACGATCCAAAGGCGGTCTGACGACTGCAATGCGCAACCCATGCTTCGCTTAAAACCGTCGCTAGAGCGTTCTAGGGGGTCGTGGCGGGTCTGGCGGCATCGCGGTAGGCTTGGAGGTCATCCGAAGCGCGACCGGGGCTTAGAACGCGTTTAAACGCAGAATTCTCTTCTACTGTTGCAATTTGCAACACTATCGACCTTAGCTCGGAAGTTTTGGCGGTTCAGAACTCTTACCGAGCCTGCACCCCAAACTAATCGCTGGCCGAGGTCGAGGCCAGTTCCATCGCCAACACGTCGCGGGTCAATGGAGGCTTGGGGGGCAGATGCGCCAAATCAATCTTGTAGATGTGGCGGGCCAGTCCGAGCTTTTTCAGCGCCCAGATGCCGTACCAGTTCAAGTCCACTTCGTACCAGACCATTCCATGGCGGGCCGATACCGGATGCGCGTGGTGATTATTGTGCCAGCCCTCACCGAAGGTGAGGATGGCGACCAGGAAATTATTGGTGGAGAGGTCTTTGGTGGCGAAGCGGCGCGATCCCCACATGTGGGTGAGCGAGTTTACTGCCCAGGTCGCGTGCAGGCCGACGACGGTGCGCAGGAAAGTTCCCCAC
Source organism: Acidobacteriaceae bacterium (assembly GCA_025360645.1). GTDB lineage: Bacteria > Acidobacteriota > Terriglobia > Terriglobales > Acidobacteriaceae > JANYBT01. The sequence goes on from JANYBT010000018.1 coordinate 12,632, forward strand.
AGCAGCCAGGGCCATCCGCCAATGGCAAACAGAAGCAAGCCGAGGATGATCTGCGGAACGTAGTGATACTTGGTGATCCAAACGTGGAACTTGTCTTTGGCGAGGTCGGGAACGTATTTGGCCAGGGTCTCGGTGTCGTGGTGCATGGATTTGCCCATGAGGATCCAGCCCATGTGCGCCCACCAGGTGCCGTCGTTGGGGGAGTGCGGGTCGCCTTCTTCATCGGAGTATTGGTGATGGATGCGATGGGTGGCCACCCAGAAAATGGGGCCGCCTTCGAGGGCGAGCGTGGCGCAAACCGTAAGGAAATACTCAACCCACTTGGGGGTCTTGTAGCCGCGATGGGTCAGCAGGCGGTGATAACTCATGCCGATGCCGAGGCTGCCGGAAATCCACCACAGGAACATGGCGACGAACAGAGCGCTCCAGGTGAAGTGAAACAGGGCGACCACCGCGAGAACGTGGAAGGCCACCATGAAGACGGCGGTGACCCAATTGATGCCATCGTTGGTGGCGCGCTCTTTGCGCAGGCTGGTTTGCTTCATGCTGACGTCGGCCATAAGTTCTCCTAAAATATTGGATGAGGCGAAGGGAAACAATATCAGGGGAAGCTGTGGAATGACTGTAATAGTTGTGTAATAGCCGGTGGGGAAAGGGGTTAGCAGCCGGGAACGCCCATTTTTGATGGGTTCGTGCAGGGATCAAGCCCCACCGCCTCGGCTGTCGTGCGAAACGCTGCTTAGCCGCAGATCGGCTGTGGGAGGATATTCCTACCGGAGAAGCCTCATGCCCTCGCCCAATAGCGCCCTCGAATATTTGACCTCCACCAAAATTGGAGAGAAAGGACAACTCACCGTCCCCAAGCAATTCCGCGAGGACCTGGGCCTGGAACCTGGCGCCCCCTTCGCCGTTTTGCGGCTGGGCAACGGTCTGCTGCTTCTTCCCGAGCAACAGCGCTTTGACCGGTTGTGCGAGAAAATAGGAGCAGCTCTGTCGTCCCGCCGGCATTCCGCCCGAGGCCGTTCTGAACACCCTGCCACAAACCCGGAAACGCATTTTCCAGCGTCGTTACGGTGGGAGTGCGGCGATAGTTTCCACCCGGCGGCAATCGCGCGGCCCGCGTTGAAATAACGGAGGAAGTAACGCGCGACCGTGCCCAACTCACCGCGAATCCGTTTGTTTCTGGACTCCAACGTTCTCACTGGAGGCATTGTTGCCGCGTGGGGGCTGGATAAGGCGGTGCTATCGCTCTGCGCGGCGAAAGTTTGCCGGCTGGTGCTGGCGGAAGCGGTCCGCGATGAAGTGGTGGAAAATCTGTTGCTGCACGCCGCACGGCTGTTCCCTGCGGAAGTCGACGAACTCATCGAGGACTACCGCCGCCTCATCGACTTGACTCATCCGGAACTGGTGCCCTATCCGGACCGGCGTGCGGTGGAGGCGAACCGCCATTTGATTCGGCACGCGGCGGATGTGCCGGTTTTGTTGTCGGCCATTGCCGGCAAGCCCGATTGGCTCTTGACCCCCAATACAAAGCACTTCACGCCCGCTGTCGCACATCGGACGGGTTTGCGCATTGCGACTGCGGCTGATTTTTTCCGGACGCTGTCTTCGCTTTTGGGCTGAGATGGTCGCGCAATCACAGCGATGACCATTGCGCGCGATTCTACCCCTTGACTTCGATCCCCGCCCATTTTTCCAGCAGGGTGAGGGTGGCGGCGTAGTCCAGGTCGGCGTGGCCATCTTCGGCGGCGAGTTCGTACACTTCTTCCACCGCTTCCAATCCGGGCAGGCGGACGCGGGCGGCTTTGGCGGCGTCGCGAGTCAGGTGAATGTCCTTCAACATCAGGCGCAGCGGAAAGTTTGGCGAGAAGTCGCGCTTCATCACAAACGGCGCTTTGTATTCCACCACTCCAGACTTCACCATCGAGGCCATAATCAGCGGCAGCAAACGGTTGATGTCCACGCCGAGCTTCGAGGCCAAGGTGATGGCTTCGGCGAAGCCTTCGTAGATCATCGCGATCTGCAGGTTCATGGCGAGTTTGGCGCATTGGCCTTTGCCGGTCTCGCCCAGATGAAAAACTTGCTTGCCCATCGCCTGAAACAGAGGCTGGATGCGGGCGAGCGCTGCTTCGTCACCGCCGGCGATGAAAATGAGCGTAGCGTTTTCGGCGCCGATCTTGGAGCCGGTGACGGGGGCGTCTACCCAAGCGACGCCCTGGGCCCGCACTCGCTCTGCGAATTGCGTGGTGGCAGCGGGCGAGATGGTGCTGGAATCGACGAGGATGACGCCCGCGGAGAGAGAATGCGCGGCGCCGTTTTCGCCAAACAGCACTTGCTCGACCGCGGTCGTGTCCGAGACGCACATCCAAACCACTTCGGCGCCCGCCGCCGCATCTGCAGGAGTGGCAGCCACTTGCGCGCCCGAGACTTCTTTGCCGGCAGTGCGGTTCCAGACCGTGACTTCGTGGCCAGCCTTGACCAGGTTGGCGGCCATCGGACGTCCCATGATTCCCAAGCCGAGGAAAGCTACTCTCATGTGTAAAGGCTCCCGGGTGCAGCAAATGATGACAACTTGAATTAGATAGGAGTGAGCGAGTGGGGTCAAGAAAAGAGCGGCGTAGGTTGCTGGGCGATCACCACAGTGCGGTGAAAAAAACGCAGCGTGCGGCGGGTAAAATGAATCCAATATTGTAGAAAATAGAGAATTGAGAGCGACAGCATCAATCGGGCGATTTAGATTCCGTCGTTTCTCCTCCGCATGAAGACCTCCCTCAACACTCCGGCGTTACGGCAGCGAGCCGGGCAGTTTACGCAGCTGATTCGGCATTCGGCGATGGTGGCGCGGACTGGGCAGACGCATCGTCCGCTGCTGGCCACCCGTGGGCAACTGGGCGTCACCTTCATCGGACATTCTAGTTTCTTTCTGCAAATCGGCGGGCTCAACGTAGTGATTGATCCGAATTTCGCCCCTTGGCTGTTTGTTTTGAAGCGGTTACGGAACCCGGGGTTGAGACTGCAGGACTTGCCGCCGATTGATTTAGTGCTGGTGACGCACGCGCATTTCGATCACCTGCATCGGCCGTCGCTGCGGGCAATTGCGCGGCAGACACGGCGGGAGCGAGGCCACGCCCCCACGCTGGTGGTGCCGCACCATGTGTTTGACCTGGTATCGGACCTGGGCTTCAGCAACGTGGTCGAACTGGACTGGTGGAACAATTACCGGCAGGCCAGCGTGGACGTAATTCATGTGCCATCGCGGCATTGGGGCGCGCGCATTCTGAAGGATTCGCATCGCGGTTATGGTGGCTATGTGCTGCGGTCGGGAAAACATTCGGTGTATCACGCCGGCGATACGGCGTATTTTGATGGGTTTCGCGAAATTGGCCGCAGATTGGCGCCGGAGTTGGCGCTCCTGCCGATTGGCGCGTACCACCCAGAGACTTTCCGCACCGTGCACACCAGCCCGGCGGATGCCACGCGAGCGTTTTTGGATTTAAAGTCGCGTTGGATGGTGCCCATGCATTACGGGACGTTCCGCCTGTCACATGAGCCGATGGACGAACCCCTGCAGTTGCTGGAGCAGGAAGCGCTGGCGGCGGGGATCGAAGATCGGGTGTTGGTGATGGATGAGGGAGTGACCAGATTTTTTTAGGTTCGAGTTTCAGGTTTTAGTTTCAAGTTTCTAGTTTCGAGTTTCTCCGCTGCCAACAGAAGCGTGGCTTCGCAATTTTACGGGGCAGGTTTCAGGCGATAGAGTTCGAGTGCGTTGCGGCGTAGGACTTGGTCGGCGATTTCTTTGACGCGCGCGGTGGTGATGTTGCGGTCGGCCACCATTCCGGTCAAAGCGATGGCCAGGGCGCGGCGGGCGTTGCGAGTGCCCATCCATGTAGTTTCCTCCCAGTCGGCGCCGGGCGAGAACGATCCCGCATCGGTGCCAAACATCACATGTTCGGGCATGATCTCCAGCCAGGGTCGAAGAATCCGCGCCAACTCGGCGGGGGAGAACATCAACTCAAGCACAGACATGTCGGTATAGACGTTGGGCTTCGCGATAAGGCTCACGATGTGGCGATTGAAGGGAGAGCCGCCGTGCAGCAAGACAAAGTTGGTCTGGCGCAGCGCGGGGTCGTTCAGGGCAGACGAAAGCAACATCGGGTCGGAACCAGAATCGTCGAAGAATTCGCCGCAACCGGATCCGGTATGAATGTGGACTGCGAGGCGCAGGCGTCCGGCTTCGGCGGCGATGTAGCGGAACAGATAGTTCTGCAGGATGGTGTAGTCGGGAGCTTCCGGGGCGTACGTTAATCGCGCGTAAACGGCGCTGGCGGATTTCTTGTCGGCGGGTTGAAAGTTGAGCGAGCGCAGGTAAGCAGCCTCAAATTTAATGGCCACTGCGCCCTGCCGGGCCTGACGCTCAAGAGTGGGAGTGACGACCTTCGCCAAATACTCGTCCAGCGTTGGGGGGATGGCATTCACGCCGGTCATTTGCAAGTATCGCTTGAGCAATTGCTCGGCCATGGTAAACAAGGCACGCCGGTCCGGGTTGAGGGACTTGGCAGCGGAGTTATCGAGCGGAAACAAGAGCGCGTCCTCATAGGGCACCCAGCGAAAGTGCGCGCCCAACTCCGGCGTCATCGCGAGCCGGTTGGCCAGGACAATGTCGATGCCGGCCTGCTGCAGTACCCAGTCGTGATACTGGTCGCCGTATTTCTTTCGCGCCGCATCTTTGCGAGCTTTCAGCGCCGCCAACACTTCGTCGGAAGCAGAGGAGCCGGAGAAATCGTAAAGAGCCTTCCATGCCGCCTGAATGTCAGGGCTGAATCGGAGATTGGCGGGCGGCAAGGTCGTGGCTGGGGGCAATTCATCACAACGCAATTGGTCGTATCCCTTGTCGTCCGCGGAGGAGAAGGCCATCACGTGAGCATGGTTGTCAATGGCGCGAATGGAATCGATATAGGAGGACAAGGCGGGATCGGGCTGCTGCGCCCAGCACACGGCGCCGAAATACAAGGTGGTGAGCAAAAGCAATGGTCGGTTGAGCATGGGGAGTGCACTTATTCGAGTGGCCTAGTGTCTCACAGACGGGGGCGGCAGGAAAGATCACTCGGCCAGCAGAATGCGGAGATCGCGAAGATTGTTGCCGGTGGGACCGGTGTGGATGGCGTCGCCGAGCGAGGCGAACAGCGGATAGGCGTTGAAGGCAGCGAGCGACTGCGCGACGTCGAGGCCCTGCGCGCTGGCCCGCGACAAAGTGGAACCATCGACGACCGCGCCGGCGGCGGGACTATTGCCGTCGATGCCGTCGGTGCCCGCGCTGAGCACAGTAATTGCTGCTCCCGCGATCTTCTGCGCACAGGTCAACGCAAACTGTTGGTTGCGTCCGCCGACGCCGCCGTTGGTGACGCGCACTGTGACTTCGCCGCCAGAAAGCAAGCAGACGCGGGGATGAGATTGGCGAAGTTCGCGCAGGCGCGACAACAGGTAATCCGCCGCGCGATTGTAGTCCCAGTCATCGCAGGAGTTGTCCGTGACGACCGCGAAACCGGAGCGGGCGGCTGCGTCGGCTGCATGTTGCAACGCCACTGCATTGGAGAGCACGGGTAGCCAATGGGAGTTTTGGAAGGCGGGAGCGCTGGACTTGGGCGTTTCCTGAAGGCGGCGGTCGCGGAAAAGCGAGGCGACGGACGCGGGAAATTGCGCGGTCATCGAGTATTTTTCAGCGACGGTGTAGCAGGCTTCGACCGTAGTGGAGTCAGGCATGGTGGGGCCGGAGGCAAGCGCGTCGGGCGTCTGGTCGGGCACGTCAGAGACCAGCAACGAGACTTGGCGGCGAGGGGCGGCGGCGAGGGCCATGCGTCCTCCTTTGACCGCCGACAAGTGCTTGCGAATCGCGTTGATTTCCGCGATGGGCGCTCCGGAGTGGACCAACACACGATAGGTGGTGATCAGATCCGCCAGCGAGAGAGCTGGGTCGAGCGGCTGTTCGACCATCGAGGAAGCGCCGCCACTCAGCAGAAAAACGACCAGCGTATTGGGCTCCAGCGAGGGCAAGCGACCGAGAATTGTTTCGGCGGCGCGAACAGATTCCGCAGTGGGCGTGGGATGTCCACCCCGGAAGTATTGGAAGCCGGTGAGATTGCCGGGTTCAGGCGTAACCACGACGCCTTGCAAAGGAACTTCCGCGCGTGCGGCGAAGGCTTGGGCCATGCTTTCGCCGGCTTTTCCGATGGAGACGGCAAAGATGCGGGCATAGTCCTGCAGGTGGAAGATTTGATCGCCGATTCGGAGCGCGTCGGCCTCGTGGTAGATGAACCGGCTAAACGCGCGAGCAACCGTGGACTGGGCCAGAGCGTCGGCAAAGATGGCGCGCGCGGTCGGGCGAAGGTCGGGTGCAGGCATAGAGGGATTATAGGGCGCGAGGGCGGCAGCGAGGATCTCAGTGCCGACGATGAAGTTGGGCTTTAGCGAATCCGCGGGCCGTCTCATATTATCAAGAGCGCATGAGCGAACCGCCAAACCATCTGGTCCCGCAGACGTTGCTGATTGATGCGGATGACACGCTATGGGAAAACAATGTTTATTTTGAGCGGGCCATCGCGCAGTTTATCTCGTTCTTGAACCATCGGGAATATTCCGCTGTGCAGGTGCGCGAAGTGTTGAATGATGTGGAGCGCGACTGCATAGTGCAGCATGGTTATGGCCTGCACAGCTTTGCCCACGCTCTGGAGAACACTTTTGAGCGTCTGTCGGTGGATCCGGTCACGCCGGAGTTGCACCAGAAGATCCACAGTTTTGCCCACGCCATTGCGGGACAACCGGTCGACTTGCTGCCGGAGGTGACGGAGACGCTGGCCTACCTGGCGGAGCGCCATCATCTGATCGTGATGACCAAGGGCGCGCTGGTGGAGCAGGCGGGCAAAGTCGAACGCTCCGGATTGAAAGAATACTTTGCGGCGGTGGAGATTGTAGCGGAAAAAAATGAGAAGTCGTATCGCACGGTGATTGAGAAATACGCGCTGGCTGCGGAGTCAACGTGGATGGTGGGCAATAGTCCGAAGTCTGACATCAACCCGGCGCTGGCGGCGGGGATTCACGCGGTATTCGTGCCGCACGGCAACACCTGGGTGCTGGAGCACGAGGAGTTGGCCGAGGCGCGACCTCCGCAGAGGCTGATCGTGGTGGAGCGGTTCGCCGAGCTGCGGGGGAAGTTCTAGCCGCCCGGGGCGGAAGTGCAGAAAACTGCGAAAATCGGCGGGCAACTCATCGCTTCCGGTTTCGCTTCGACGGCAACCCGACTTGCACCACGGGCGGCCAGGCTACCGTGCCAAGCCGCAGTTGTCACGGTTCCGATGCAGCAGACTGGGAGGTCGCCGGGGCCGTTTGAGAGCGAGGGATCGCGCGGAAATTCGCGACGCCGAAGGTTGGGAACCAAGTACCGACAAGTTGGTTGGCGTCGTTGATTCCCGATATTCCAGTCCCGAAGGCACCAGGCCGATCAATTTGGGTAAACTTCCCGGCTTGATAGGTGAAACCGTGGATATTGAACTGCTTATCTTGGAAATATCCGGCCACAACCCCTGCATTGTTGTGGCATTAGGCTCTGTGATGTTCGACCCGGGGAAATCAATGGTCGTATACACGCCATTCCGGTAAAGAAAACCGTGGGGGCCGGTGAGATTGACAAGGGTAATATAGTCGCCCACAATCACGCCGGCGTTGTTTATGGCAGAGGCTTGGGTCGCGTCTGACCCAGGAAAACGAATGGTCGTAAACACCCCACCGGCGAACAAGAAACCCTTGGCAGTTGGGGAGGTCGGGTTTGGGGCACAGGTTAAGCTTCCCGGGCAGTACCCGCCCACGACTTCACCCAAATCATTGATGCCATAGGCAGTGGTGGCGTTGATTATTCCTGGAAAATCAATGGTGGTGATAGCCCCGGTGGTTAGGTCATAAGTGTAACCGTGTTCGCCTGAGAGCGGATTGCAGACCCCATTG
>JANYBT010000083.1 GCA_025360645.1 Acidobacteriaceae bacterium
CCCCGTGATTGCTCCACCCTCTTTGGTGGCCACAATCTTGCCCCGCAAAGCTTCGGTGCCCTCGGCCAGCTTCTGCAAGCGCGCGTGCAACGGATCTTTCTCCGTCACTTTCGCTGCGCGGGCGGTCGCCTGATCGCGAACCCCTTGGATCGCATCCGTGGTATAGGTCATGCGGCCCAGAAGCTTGTAGAGCTTCATGGCCAGCTCAAACTGCGCCTTGCGATCTTCCAGTGTGAACTTGGCGCGCGGGTCAAGCTCGACCTTCAGCGGCATGGTGTACACTTGGTCGCCCTTGGTCATCTTGACCGTGTAGGTGCCAGGCAACACGCGAGGACCGCGTCCGGCTTCGAACAGCGCCTGGGCAGCGGGAGGCACCTGCGGCGGTGGCAACACCATGGACCAGCGAGCCTGGTTGAGTCCGCGGTGTTTGCTACCGGCGACTGAGTCCACCACTTTTCCGTCCTGGTCCAGGATGTCGATTTTCAGATCGCCGAAGATGTGGCGTCCTCGTTGGTAATAGGTGATGAGGGCGTCCCCTGGACGTTCGGGTGCTGCAAAAGTGCCGTCCCCTTCCGCCCAGCCACTGAACGCGTTGAAGTATTGAATCGCGGGGCGGCCCGGAACCAGCGCCGCTTCTTTGGCCATGGTTTCGGAGCCGAGCGCGCGCCAGGGAGTGATGTCGTCGATAATCCAGATGCCGCGGCCGTGCGTCGCCAGCACCAGGTCGGAATCGCGCGCTTGCAGTGCGATGTCGCGCACCGCGGTTGCCGGGAAGTCGCTGCCCCGATACTGCGCCCAGCGCTGCCCTCCATCCACGGAGACGTATAGGCCGAGTTCCGTGCCTAAAAACAGCAGGTTGGGATTGACCGTGTCCTCCTTGATGACGTGAGCATAACCGCGCACGCCGCTGTCCTGAGTATTCAGCGCGGTCCATGTCTTGCCGGAGTCAGTGGTCTTGTAGGCATACGACTTCATGTCGCCGAAGGTGTGGCGATCAAACGTCGCATACGCTGTCGCTTCGTCGAAACGGCTGGCCTCGACCGTAGACACCCAGGAGAATTTCGGAAGACCCGGCACATTGCCGACAACGTTGGTCCAAGACTTGCCGCCGTCACGGGTTACTTGCAGGTTTCCGTCGTCGGTACCCACCCAGATGGTCTGGCCGTTCTTTGGAGACTCGGAGATCGAGTAGATGGAGGTGTGCATTTCGGCGGACGAATTGTCCACCGTAACTCCGCCAGACTCTTCTTGCTTCTGCTTTTCCGGATCGTCGGTGGTGAGATCGGGCGAAATGCGCTGCCATGAGCCGCCGTGATCTCGCGACCGGAACAAATACTGCGCCCCAATGTAGATGGTGCCTTTCTCATTGGGACTCATGTGGATCGGCGCGTTCCAGTTGAAGCGCAGCTTCTTCTCGCCATACTCGGGCTGCGGCTTGATGGGACGGGTTTCGTGGGTGACGCGGTTGACGCGGCCAATTTCGCCGCCCTGGGCTTCAGCATAGAGATAGTTGGCATCGGACGGGTCTTCAAACATCCAGAAGCCGTCGCCGCCAAACATGTTTTCCCACCGTGAATTCGTGACCCCTCCGGGGTAGGAAGAATCGCCGACCCACGAACTGTTGTCTTGTAACCCGCCATACACATGGTAGGGATCCGAGTTGTCCACGCTTACGTGGTAGAACTGCGAAACCGGCAAGTTGAACTCGCGGTTCCAGCGTGAGCCGCCATCCACGCTGTACCACAGACCGCCATCGTCGCCGGCAAAGATGATCTGTGGGTTGTTGGGATTGATCCACACGTCATGGAAGTCGCCGTGGGCGCCGCCGGAGGCGCGGCTGAAGCTCTTGCCGCCGTTGCTGCTCAGCAGCAGAATAAGATCGGGTTTGAAAATTTTATTTTCGTCCTTTGGGTCAACAATCAAGTTGCCGAAGTAGAACGAGCGCCAGGTCATGTACTGGCTGGCGTCCAGCTTGTTCCAGGTGCTACCGCCATCGTCGGAGCGGAACAGCCCACTCTTTTTGGATTCAATATTGGCATAGACGACGTTCGGTTTGCCCGGCGCCACGGCCACGGCGATGCGGCCGTAAGGCTTGTCGGGCATACCTTTGTTGTTTGCCGAAGTGAGTTCGGTCCAGTGGTCGCCGCCATCGGTGGACTTGAACAGGCCGCTGCCAGGGCCGCCGGAACGGAACGTCCAGCCTTGGCGGCGGAAGTCCCACATGGAGGCAAACAAGGTGTTGGGCTCTTGCGGACTGGAGGCCAGCAGCGCGCAACCGGTTGAACCGTTGGCGCCCGCCAGCACTTTCTTCCAGGTCTTGCCGCCGTCGGTGGTCTTGTACACGCCGCGCTCGTCACTGTCATTCCACAAATGTCCCGCCGCGCAGGCCCAGACGGTGTTGCCGTCTTTGGGATGGATGATGATCTTGGCGATGTGCTCCGAGTCGCCCAGACCCACCTTGTTCCAGTTGTCGCCGCCGTCCGTGGACTTGTAGATGCCGTCGCCTACGGAAACGCTATTGCGCATCCAGGCTTCGCCGGTTCCCACCCACACCGTCTTGGGGTTAGCTTTATCAATCGCAACTGCGCCAATGGACTGCACGCTCTCGCGGTCAAACACCGGCTTGAAGGTAGTGCCGCCGTTCACCGACTTCCACACTCCGCCGCTAGCTGCGCCGGCAAAGACGGTGATGCGGCCATCCTGTTCAATCGCATCAACCGCCGCGATGCGTCCGGCCATGGTCGCAGACCCAATGTTGCGCGCGGCCAAGCCGGAAATTGTGGCCGCATCAAAGCGGACCGGCGCCTGGGCGAAGGCGGTGGCCGCGACGAGGAGAAGGGCGAAACTAAAAAACAAATTACGCATGCGAGATGTCATCTTTGGGTCCTGTGATTTCGAAATTGAATTCGTGGCTTCATGACCGGGAACGGAAAACGCCAAGCGCTATTTCTTCGCCGCATCTTTCTTCAGCGACGCTGGCACCGCAAAGTCCGATTCGGCAAGCGGCACATTGACTTCGATCTTTTCAACCGCGATGTTCTGCCAGGAACCGGGATCGTTCTTGGGGCCGGATGAGATGGAGTACGGGAACATCACGCCCGCCACCGGCTTATAGGAACCGAAGTCGGTCGTATTCTCGCGCACCGAGCCACGCACAAAGTACTGCGTTTCCACGCGGATCTCGACGAAGGTGTCCGGATCGAGGTAGTAATAGGCAATGTCGCCATTCTTCAGCGTAACTTTCAAGCGGAGCGCGTCGTCGCCGTCCACCATGTCGTGACCCAGGTATTCCACCTTGTTGCCCTTGGCCTGGTAATCGACCAGAGGGCCCTCCAGGTCCGACACAAAGGAGAGGTCGTGCAGATCGTCTTCGCCCATCAGTTCCGGATCTTTGTGACCGCCGAAGGGCTGAATCTGCCAGCCCGCGTTTCCATCATAGGCTTGCGTTGCGGTCATGCCCTGGATGGAAAAGCTCTGCTTCACCATGCCGGGACGCATACTCTGTTGGCCGATGGAAAACTTGAATCCGCCATTCGAGCCCTGGCCTGTCATGCGAACACTCTTGATGGCCTTGATCTTGTCCAGGCCTCCCTTGGCGGCAATGTTTTTTTGGACTAACTCATCGGCGGTCTGGCTGAAGGCAAACGCGCTCAGGCAGAGAAGAATGCTGAAAATGGCCAGGCGAAAACGCATGGAACAAGCTCCTGTGGTGAGAAGATTTTTGAAAACGGGTCGATTTGAAACTTGACGCAGTACTTTCCCTTCACTTGGACGGTGCCGCCCGGAAAGCGTGAGCAGGCAGGCAAAATTGTGGTCCGCACCGCGGCTGCCTTATTCATAGCGCAGCGACTCAATGGGGTCTAAATTGGAGGCTTTCCAGGCGGGATAGATGCCGAACACCAGGCCCTCGAAAGCCGCCGCGGCCAACCCGAACAGCGCCCAGAAAGTGGACATGCGCGCCGGTAAGCTGGTGAAAAAGATGGGGATAATCCAGGTGATCAGCGCGCCCAGCGCGACCCCAAGGATGCCGCCAATGGCCGTGAGCGTAATCGCCTCCAGAGTGAACTGGAGCAGGATGTCAGCCTTGCGGGCGCCCACTGCCTTGCGAACTCCGATTTCGCGCGTCCGCTCTGTCACCGAAACCAGCATGATGTTCATCACCCCGACCCCGCCCACCACCAACCCCACGCTGGAAACCGCAAACATGAACACAAAAATCGCGCCCGTGAGCTGGTTCCAGGTGTCTGACAGCGAGTCGGGCGTGAAGACGTCAAAATTGTCTTGTTTGTCGGGTGCCACTTTGCGCCGCCGCCGCAGTAGTTCGCGGACTTCGTCAATGGTTTTGGGCACGTCCGCCTGGGACGTAGCCTTGATGCTGATCCAGTACGCTTTCATCTCCGGGTGCAGCTTCTTGAAGGTGGGCAGCGGAAAATACACGATGTTGTCTTCCGGGTTCTTGCCTCCGCCAAACACCGACTTCTGCACGCTGGCGACCCCGATCACTTCAAACAGCAGACCATCAATGGTCACTTCCTTGCCGATTGCGCTCGAACTGCCGAACAGCTCGTCCACTGTGTCGTGACCCAGGATCACCACATTGGAACGGTGCTCCTCATCGACCGTGCTGAACCACCGACCGGCATCGAGCTTGGTGTCGAACACGTCTTTGGCGGCTGCCATGTCGCCTTCCAGAATGGTGTTCTTCGCCTTCCGGTCGCCATATTTCACCGCGTAGGTGCCGATGCCAAATTCGGGGCGAAAAAATCGCAGACCAGCGTTGACTGCCTTCACGTGCGGCAGGTCCTGCATGGCTTCCGCGTCTTCGTAGCTCAATTCCTTCCGCTTGCGTATTTCCTCTGACGGACGCCCAAAACTGAACGCCGGGATGTGAAAGGCAAAGACCACGTCAGAGCCCAGGCTGCTGACCACTTCTTTCACGTTGTTGTTCAGCCCCTGAACAATCGAGGAAATTCCGATGACCACGGCCACGCCAATGACGATTCCGAGCACGGTCAGACCCGAACGCAGCTTGTTGCCGCGAATCGTATCCAGCGCCATCCCGACTATCACACCGTAATCGCCTTTTTGCATACCGCAACCACTCCAGAATTAAGTTTCGTAACGCAATGCGGTAATCGGGTCGAGCTTGGCGGCCCGCCGCGCCGGATACACCCCAAAAAACACTCCAACGCTGGTGGAAACGATCAAGCCTGCCATCACCGCCCACAACTTGATGGCCGAGGGCATGCCGATCAGCGCCGTGACGCCCTTGGCAAAGACAATGCCGAACAATACTCCCACCGCGCCGCCGATCAACGCCATCGTCGCGGATTCGATCAGGAACTGCAGCATCACATCAGTGGAGCGGGCGCCCATGGCCTTGCGAATCCCGATTTCGCGAGTACGCTCGGTGACCGACACCAGCATGATGTTCATGATGACAATGCCGCCCACGAGAAGGGAAATAGCCGCAATTCCAATCATGGCAATAAAGAACGTGCCGCTAAAGTTCGACCAGATGCCGAGCAGACTCGCATTGGTTTCCGCATCGAAGCTATCGTCGGCTCCCGGCGCATCGTGACGACGCGCCCGCAGCGCCACCCGAACTTCATCCATCGCGGTCTCCAACGTGACCCCCGCCCCCGCCGCTTTGCCCGCAATGCGGATCGGGTTGTTGCTGTGGGACCCGTATTGCTTCAGCGACATCGTAATGGGAATCATGGCCCAGTTGTCGAGGCTCTGGCCCAGCGTCTTGCCCTTCTTCTTGCCGACGCCGATAATCTGGTACTCCCAGCCGTCGATGCGAATGTCCCGACCCAGTGGGTCCAGGCCAGGCATCAGGTTCTCCACAATGTCAGGCCCCACCACCACCACCGGGGTCTTGTTGTCCACATCGGTTTCGTTTAAGAAGCGCCCAGACACCAGATCGGTGTCGTAGATCGCAGACATTTCTGGGCTGACCCCACGCACCGAGGTGTCGCCGGAAGATTGCCCCCCATAGGTCACTTTCCCGGTTTCGTGGCGAGTGGCCACGCCCACGAAGATGCAGTGCCTGCACGCGTCCCGTGCCGCTTGATAATCCTCGTAGGTCAGGTCCTTCCGCTTTTCCGCTTCCAGAAAATGCTCCACGTTGGTGACTGCCGGCGAAACCTTGAACACGATGAAAACGTCCGCCCCCAGATTGAAGATCTTTTCCGCCACGTACCCGTTGATTCCGTTGACGAACGTCACCACGGCGATGACCGCAGCGACCCCAATCACCACACCCAGCAAGGTGAGCGCGGAACGCAGCTTGTTGACCCACAAGGACTGCAACGCGATGCGGATGGATTCGCTAAAGTTCATGCATGTTCCTAGTTACGCAGAGTCGGGGCTGGGAGTTCCCTGGGGATGGTCTTTGCCGCCGGTACCCGAACCACCCGAGCGAACCCTTATGAATTTAACACGCCGGGCGGGCCTGGAGAGGTGACCCAGTGCCGGCGGCTGCCAGCCCACCAGCGGATGTGGTCTCCCCTCGCATATAATAACCTGGTTGGCAGCCGGACCGGACGATCGCTCTCCCACCTTCGGGCGCGGAGGGAGGAAAGTCCGAACTCCGCAGGGTAGTGTGCCGGATAACGTCCGGGACGGCGGGTTCAAGCCCGTTGGACGGCAAGTGCCACAGAAAATAAACCGCCACGGCAGCGATGCCGGGGTAAGGGTGAAAAGGTGCGGTAAGAGCGCACCGCCGCCGCAGTAATGTGGCGGGCATGGTAAACCCCACACGGAGCAAGACCAAATAGGGAGGAAAACCGCTTCGGCGGTTGCGTGCCGACCCGGCGCGCCAAACCTCCGGGTAGGTCGCTAGAGCCTCGCAGTAATGCGAGGCCCAGAGGAATGATCGTCCTGCCGGTTCACTCCGGCAGACAAAATTCGGCTTACAGGTTCGGCTGCCAAACGATATTTTTTCTCCCCGATCAACATCTCGGACGCAACACCTGTCGCGCTCTGGGCAAACCGCTCGACCAGATGGGGGTGTGGGACCCCTGCCTCCTGTGCGGGGTGCTGGAAAACCTCTGACTTGACCTCTTGACTTGGCCCGCCCAAGCGGAGCTTGAACGAGGCACCCTCGAGTTGTTCGTTCGTGATATGTAAGTCTCGTTAGTTGGTGGTCTGTAAGTCTCCTGTTGTGGTGCTGTTGACGGTTCGTTTTTCGGTTGGCTGGAAAGCGAGAGGCGAGAGCCATTCGCAACGGAACCCGAT
>JANYBT010000118.1 GCA_025360645.1 Acidobacteriaceae bacterium
GTCGGACTTCCGGAAAAGAAGATCCCCATCGGAGCGTTTCCCTTGGTGGGAGGGCGCCGGAGTCTGGCGGGTTCGGCGATCGGCGGCATTCGGGAGACGCAGGAAATGCTGGATTTCTGCGGACAGCACGGCCTGACCTGCGATGTGGAAGTCATCCCGATTCAGAAGGTGAACGAAGCCTATGAGCGGGTGACCAAGAGCGATGTGCGGTATCGCTTTGTCATCGATATGGCGTCGCTGACGGGGAAATAACGGGGGCATTCTCGGATTTGACTCTGGCTCCGGCACTGGGCTAGCCTCAATTGTTCGGCGCCACGTGGCAACCTCGCTAGAGTGCATGCCTCTTTCCCCGCGAATAGCATGGCGATACGCAGGCAGATGACTGGTTCCGATTGCCTGGAATATATATGTTGAAAGCGATTTCTACCCTCGTGTACCTGAAGCAGCGCCTGCATTCCGGGCTGCTCGACGGACTGGCGCGCGGGGGAGCCCAGGCGATTGAAATCTACGCCGCGCGGCAGCACGTGGATTATGCCAACCGCCGTTCGCACGTGAAGGAGCTGGCTGGGTGGTTTCAGTCGAGCGAAGTGTCTCTGTACTCGGTTCATTCTCCGCAACATGCGGACTACCAGGAAGGACGCGCCGGGGACCCGCCGCTGAACATTGCGTCGGTCGACCGCGCCGAGCGGATCCTCGCGATGGATGAGATCAAGCGGGCGCTGGAGATTGCAGAGCAGATTCCGTTCCGGTTTCTGGTGCAGCACGTCGGAGTGAGCAACGAAAAGTTCAGCGACCACAAAATGGACGCGGCGATGACGTCGATTGAGCACTTGCGGGCTTTCGCCAAACCGCTGGGGGTCCGGATGCTGCTGGAGAACATTCCCAACGAGCTTTCCACGCCCGACCAACTGCTGGCGCTGATCCACACCGCGCACTTCGACGATGTGGGCATCTGCTTTGATTTTGGTCACGCGCACTGGATGGGCAGCGTGGAGCAGGATTTCGCAATTCTGCGTGACTTGATTTGTTCGACCCACGTTCACGACAACGCCCAGGACCGCGACTCGCACTTGTGGCCGGGAAAAGGCACCATTGACTGGAAGCAGGCCATGGCGCTACTGCGGTCGGCTCCGCAAACCCCGCCCTTGCTGCTGGAAGTGGCAGCTGACGAGACAGTGAATCCCATCGAAAAGATGGCAGAAGTGTTCCGCACTCTGGAAGCGACATAAATCAGGCAATTAAGAATTTCTATGTCTTCTCCGATCACAACGATTCGCGATGTGGGCAAGCATGACGGGCAGTCGGTAACCATCCGCGGCTGGCTGTACAACCTGCGAGAAAGCGGCAAGCTGCTTTTCCCAATCTTCCGTGACGGCAGCGGGCAGATCCAAGGGGTGGTGCCCAAGAGCGCCGTCCCGCCGCAGGTTTTCGATGCCATCAAGAACCTGACGCAAGAGTCCAGCGTCATCGTTGAAGGCAAGGTGCGGGCGGACAAGCGCGCGCCCGGCGGATACGAACTGGACGTGGCGAACGTCGAAGTGGTGCAGCGGGTTTCTGAATCCGACCCTTACCCGATCTCGCTCAAAGAACACGGCGTCGAGTTTCTGATGGAGCACCGCCATTTGTGGCTGCGCTCTCCCCGGCAGGCCTCCGTGTTGCGGGTGCGCGCGGAGATCATCAAAGCGGCGCGCGATTTCTTTGACGACCGCGGTTTCGTGCTGACCGATCCGCCGATTCTTACACCATCTGCTTGCGAGGGCACGTCCACGCTGTTTCCGGTGGACTATTTCGACGAGCAGGCTTACCTGACGCAGTCTGGCCAGCTCTATCTTGAAGCCACGGCGATGGCGCTGGGCAAAGTGTATTCGTTTGGCCCGACGTTCCGGGCGGAGAAGTCGAAGACCCGCCGCCATTTGACGGAATTCTGGATGGTCGAGCCGGAAATTGCCTATGGCACGCTCGATGATGTGATGGAACTAGCGGAATCTCTGCTTACGTTCCTGGTGAAGCGCTGCCTGGAGCGCCGTCACGCCGACTTGGTCATCATTGGCCGCGACCTCGAAAAGCTGCAGAAGATTGAAGCACCGTTCCCGCGCATCACGTATGACGAAGCGGTAGCGGCGCTGCAAGAAGGCTTCGCGAAAGGCGCGGTGGAGAACAAATTCGAGTGGGGCGGAGATCTCGGTTCGCCCGACGAAACCTATTTGTCGTCGCAATATGACCGGCCCCTGATGATCCATCGCTATCCCGCAACGGTGAAGGCGTTTTACATGGAGCCGGACCCGCAGCGTCCCGATGTGGCGTTGTGCGTGGACGTGCTGGCGCCCGAAGGCTATGGCGAAATCATCGGCGGCTCGCAGCGCATGTTCTCTCACGAGCTGCTGTTGCAGCGCATCCACGATCACGGTCTGCCGGAAGAAGCTTTCAAGTGGTACCTGGATCTGCGCAAGTACGGAAGCGTTCCCCACAGCGGTTTCGGGATGGGGATTGAGCGCGCGGTGGCCTGGATATGCGGCCTGGAACACGTGCGTGAGACCATTCCATTCCCCAGAATGTTGAACCGGCTGTACCCGTAAGAAGAGGCAATCAAGAGATGGCAAACCTGACGGAAGCAGTCACGCACTTTAGCAACATCATCCCGCGCAACATTCGAGTGATTGGAGTGCCGCTCGACTTGGGACAGTCGCGGCGCGGCGTGGATATGGGCCCTTCGGCGGTGCGGGTGGCCGGCTTGGAGGCGCGGCTGGAAGCCATCGGCCACGTGGTGGAAGACGCCGGCAACATCGCGGTTGCCATTCCCGAGCAGAAGAAAGCAGGCGCGGCCAATGCGAAGTACCTGAAGGAAATTACCGCCACTTGCACCAAGAGCGCGGAAATGGTGTTGAACACTCTGGAAGAGGGCAAGTTTCCCATCGTGCTGGGGGGCGACCATTCGCTCGCGGTGGGAACAGTGAGCGGCGTGGCCGAATTCTATCGACGCAAGAACCAGAAAATTGGGCTGATCTGGATTGACGCGCACAGTGACATCAATACGCCCGAGACTTCTCCCAGTGGAAATGTGCACGGCATGCCGATGGCGGCGCTGATGGGATTGGGTCCGGCGGAACTTGGCAACATCTACGATTTCTCGCCGAAGGTGAGGCCGGAAAACTGCGTGCTGGTGGGGATCCGCGACGTGGACCAGCACGAAAAAGAGAACATTCGCCGAGCCGGCATCCAGTGTTTCACCATGCGCGACATTGACGAGCGCGGCATGCGCACGGTGATGGAAGAGGCCCTGCGCATGGCGGGCCGCGGCACCGCGGGCTACCACATCTCGCTCGACATGGACTGGATTGATCCCGAGGACGCTCCCGGAGTGGGGACCCCGGTGTGGGGCGGCGCGACCTATCGCGAAGCCCACTTGGCAATGGAAATCATCTCCGACCACGGCCGCATGCTGAGCTTCGAGATCGTGGAAGTGAACCCGGTGATTGACTCGCACAATCAGACTGCGGACTTGGCGGTGGAGTTGGCGTTGTCGGCGCTGGGGAAGAAGATTCTCTAAAGTATGTTTCGCATTCTATCCGCATGAAGAAACTTCGAGTCGGCATTCTTTTCGGCGGTCGCAGCGGAGAGCACGAAGTGTCGCTGCTGTCGGCAGCTTCGGTTCTGAATGCGATCGACAAAACCAAGTACGATGTGGTCCCCATCGGCATCACCAAAGACGGCCACTGGCTGACGGCGGGTGATGCGCATCGCCTGCTGGGCCATCCCATTCCCGAGCATCATCTTCGCGCGGGCGATCCCGAGGCGACTCCCGGCGCAGCTCTGCTGGCCAGCGGGCAGTCGGTCATCGTGCCTCCCGAACCCACGACGCAGAACGACGGTGCGCTGGCGCCGTTTCACACAGGCCATTCCGCTGGCGGCACGCAGAACGCCATTCAGGTGGATGTGATGTTCCCGGTGTTGCACGGCACCTATGGCGAGGACGGCACGATCCAGGGCTTGCTCGAGTTGGCCGATCTTGCTTACGTCGGAGCGGGCGTGCTCGGCTCCGCTGCGGGCATGGATAAAGATGTGATGAAGTTGCTGTTCCGGGCCGCGGGACTTCCCATCGTGAAGCACGTCACAGTATTGCGCAGCGACTGGCGCGCGGCTCCGAAGAAAGTTCAAAAGCTGGTTGAGAGTACGCTGAAATATCCTGTGTTCGTAAAGCCCGCGAACCTGGGATCGTCGGTCGGAATCTCGAAAGCCCATGACCGCGCCGAGCTCGGGCCCGCGATCGAGGAAGCGGCGAAGTTCGACCGCAAGATGGTGATTGAAGAAGGCGTGGGCGGCAAGAAGAACAAGGCGCGCGAGATCGAGTGCTCGGTACTGGGCAACGATCACCCCGAAGCATCGATCGCCGGCGAAGTGGTGCCCATCAAAGAGTTCTACGACTACGCGGCGAAGTATCTCGACGAAGGCTCTGAACTGCACATCCCGGCGAAGATCACGAAGACGGAAATGAAGCAGGTCCGCGAACTGGCAGTGCGCGCTTTCCAGGCAGTGGATTGCGCCGGCCTGGCTCGTGTAGATTTTCTGATGGACCCCAAGTCACGCAAAATCTACGTGAACGAGATCAACACCATGCCGGGATTCACTTCCATTAGTATGTATCCCAAGCTCTGGGCCGCGACCGGACTGACGTATTCGGATCTGATCGACAGGCTGATTCAGCTCGCGCTCGAGCGCCACGCGGAGAAGAAGCAAACCCACTACAGTCTCTAGCGGGAGTCGCGCTGCGGGCCACTTTACGCTTTTACCGGCCGGCAGAATCCGGTACTGCGTCTTGCGCCTGCGCCATTGCCCGCTCCAGCGCCTGTTTGTACTTGGCCACGCGCTCTAGCACCACCTTGGATTGCCAATCGTCGGCGCCGCCAACCGCCTTCATCATGGCTTTCATATCTTCCTGGTTGGCCTTGTCGGCAAGCCCTTTGATTTGCACGACGGCGCCGCGCGAGACCTCGTGGAAATGCGTAATCTCGGACTCCGCGGTTTCCGGGTGATAGCTCAAGCGGTCGCCACTCTGCATAGCATCGATCACCGCCTCCGGCGACCAACTGATGGGCCAGGTAAAATTCAGCGTGTCGTAAGTTTCGCGCAGTCGAGTCATGGCGCCAGCGAAGCCGTCCAATTCGCCGCGCCGGGCCGCCAATCCCGCCTTGCGTCGGATATCGATCCGCACTGGCCGATTGACCGCGGTTTCGGCAACTCGAATGACCGTTGTCAGCGTGTTTCCTTCATAGCACCAGCCCGGCTGTTCGGTCCTGGTAACGAATCGCAAAGGAACGCCGTTCGCCGTCACCGCCGCCGGAGGCCAGTCCCCAGGCAGTCGCACTTCGTACCCCCGCGATTTCAACATCCCGGGATAGTCTCCCCGGACCGGCGCAATTTCTACGGTCAGCACATCGCCCCGTTGCGCCGCTTTCAACTCGGTCCACGCCGCTTGGCCTTGGGTGTAGGCGTTGTTACTGCTGGAATCTTCGTAGAGCGTGTAGGAAGATTGCCGCCCCTCCGCCATGGGGAAAACATTGAGGATCAAGGGGTCCACCGGCTTGGCGCCGGTGTAGGGCATCTCCGGCTGCATGGGGACGATGGCGCCCGCCCGCACATACACGGGGATCTGCCGGATGGAAAACTTGCGTTCTAGGGTGGCCGGCCCCGTCAAGTGACGCCCGGTGCCCCACTCGATCCACTCGCCGTCGGGGATCCAGACCGACTCCGCAGCCAACTGCGATGCGGCGTCCACCGGCTTAGTCACGGGAGCAACCAGCAAGTTCACGCCGAAGGTGTATTCGTTCCTGGCAGAGTAGGCGTCGTTCGCCTCAGGCCAGTCGTAATAGAGAGGGTGGAGAAACGCGACGCCGGTGTCGTAAGTCCGCCGCGCCTCGGTGTAGAGATAGGGCTGCATGGCGTAGCGCAAATGGTACACGCCGCGCAGAATGTCGGCATAGGGCTCTGGATACGCCCAGATGCGGCGCTCCGACTCACTATTCTTGGTGGTGTGAGTGCGAAAGATGGGACTGAATGCGCCAAACTGCAGCCATCGAGTGTAGAGTTCCGGCTCCACGTTGCCCGGCATGTGTCCGCCCAAGTCATGGCTCCAATAGGCATAGCCGACGTTGGCCGCAGTCGCTGTGAACCAGGGTTGGAAGGCCAGCGACTCCCAAACCGAAACCGAGTCCCCAGAAAAACCGATCTGGTAACGATGGTTTCCCAGCCCGCCCCAGCGGTGAAACAGAAGCGGCCGCTTGCCCTGGCGCTGCTGGTCGGTGAAGTGTACGTAGTTCAACCACCAGGTCGGACTCACGCCCTGCAGACCGGTCTTGCCCTCCTGCTGCCAATCGAGCCACCAGAAATCAATGCCCTGCTTTTCCAGCGGATGATGCATGATATTCAAGTAGTTGGTGGCAAACTTCTTATTCGTAATATCAAAGGCCACGTATTTCTTGGTCGCCGGATCAATGCCCATGGCGCGCGCCATCTCCGGATATCGGTCTTCCCAGGGTTGCACGCCCGACGCCGGATGCAGGTTCAAAGTGGTCTTGAGCCCGTCCTCGTGGATGCGTTTCAGAAAGTGCTCGGGGTCGGGGAACAGCAATTTGTTCCAACTGTAGCCGGTCCATCCCACGGAGTGACCGGACTGGTCGAGTGCATTATCCCACCAGTGCGCGCCGAAGGTGGGGTGCCAGTCCATGTCAATCACCATCACATCGAGCGGGACATCGTTGCTGCGGAAGCTGTGCGCCAAGTCTTCCAATTCCTGATCGCTGTAAGCCCAGTAGCGGGACCACCAGGCTCCGAAGGCGAAGCGCGGCGGCACCGGGATCCGGCCCGCCACCTCGACATAATCGTGCAGGGCCTGCTTGTAGTCGTGACCGTATCCGAAGAAATACCAGTCCTGGCGCTCGCCGGGCCCGGGCAGCACGACCCACGGCCACGGGCTCGCTTCCCCTTTGGAGAAAGAGAAGTCTGTCGAGTCAAACCGCGGCCGCGCGGAGTCGTCCACCACGGCCCAACCGTCGCGAGAAATCAGGCCGGGCTCGATGGGCTCGCGGGTCTGGTCGCCTTTGGCCCCGTCCAGGGTGCGGGTGGTGCCGAGCAAGTTGCCTGAGTCCGCCATGCCGGGATGCCAGGTGATTGGCTGCCCGTTGAGCAGGAAGGTGACACTCAGATTATCGGGAGTGAATTTGCCATCGCTGGCGGGCGCCGGAGTGTAGCGCAATTGCAAAGCTGCCGTCTTGAGGGTGAGGCCCTGCGCGTCTGGGGTGTGGGCGAAGGCAGGCACCGGCAGCTTGCGCTGAATGAAGACAAACGACGCTCGGTCTTCGAACTTGCCATCGGCCGCCCACTCCATGCGCACCATCTGCGGTGTGAGCACGGTGAAGCGGGCGTGGCCCAGCGTGACCATGGCGCGCGAATCGGCCACCGGATCATACTTGCCGGTCGCGGCCGGATCCGTTGCTGGATCCGTTGCGCTCTGGGCCAACCCGATGGCTGATGCAGCGGCGAGCAGGAGGCAAGTCAAGAAAAAGGACTGGCAGCGCGAAGCAAGCGAAATCGTTTTCATTGAAGCAAGACTCCGGAAACAATGAAGTTGTAGGGCAATCTTCTTCCGTTCGAATATTACATCGGTGGATTGGGTGACCGCGAATGACAGGACGAACCCTTACGGAGCAGCGCCCTCTACCCCGCGGGATGGCGAATCAACCCCATGCAGAACGTAGGATTCCATCCCGAGCGGAGGTCCGAGCGAAGGCCCGCGTCGTGGGCCAGACCTCCGCACAAACAATGGTCAATTCACTGCTTACAAACTTCAGTGCTTCAGGTGGCCCCATTTAAACGTCGGGCCCACGGAGAACCGGACATAGTTTTGCCGTCCGGTCAGCAAGTTGGAGAACAGGTGAGTATTGACCCAGTCGGCGGCAAACCGCACGCCCACGTGCCGCGACAACTTAACATCGAAACCGCCGCCCAAGCCGAAGAACAGAGTGGTGTCGCTCTGTTTCGGGTTCGGCACGGCAACCCCGAGCTGCGTCAACAGCAACCCCAACTGGGGCGGGAACGCGATGTTCGCTTTCTCGTGAATGCCTCCGAGTCCGGGGCGGAAGAAGAGAGTCACCTTGTCCCACTTGCGCAGATAGAATTGCGGGCCGGCGGCGAAGGTGTAGGTGGTGGACTTGAATGCCACATTCACCGATTGGGCGGGGATTCCGTTGGCTGTCAGCAGGGGCGCGAAGACGGTCTCGGTCCCATTGATGGTCCCCGCACCGCTCACAATGCCGTCCCCGATGGCGCTGAAATCTGCACCCAAGGCCAGCCAGGGTTTTACGGTGACGCCGAAATCGACGTCGAAGCCGCGCGCCGTAAGGTTGCGGGCCGGGCTGATCAGGTAATTGAAGCCGGTAAAAACCGTGTACCGGTTAATGTCAGTCTGCTGCGCAAACGCAGGCAGACACGCGAACATAACGAGACAGCAAAAGAGGAACGGTTTCATAGTAAAACACTCCATCGAAGGTTAAGAGATCGCTTCACGTGACGCCTGGCCAGTTGTTCTCACCTCGGTCCCGAAGAAGGCCGCAGCTGCTTGCTGCAAGTACGGCGGTCGCGTCACGGCAAAAGTGAGTACCAACTATTTCGACAGAAAGGGAGAAGCTTTGCAGTGATGCGCATCACCTGGGCGGGTGTCGCGAATCCAGCGCAGCAATCTCCTCCGCTGCCGTCGTGCGGTCCTCACGGTGAACGTCCCGCCATCGAACGGCCCGCTCTTGCACCCGGCGGCAGACTTGTGTTATCTAACTAACTAGTTAATTAACCATGCCTGTGACCCTCCATCGGACTCGACTCGGTTCCCGCGGCGCTCCCGAAGCCAGCCGCGCCGCTATCCTGCAGGCCGCCGTCCGCGAATTTGCCGAACACGGTATTGACGGCGCCCGCACCGAAGTCATTGCCCGCGAGGCTGGCGTCAACAAGGCCCTGCTCTACTACTACTTCACAGACAAAGAGGGCCTGTACGGCGCGGTGCTGGACCACGTGTTCGGAGGCCTGCGCGAGTCCGTGATGCCCGACTTGGAGAGCGCCCTGCCTGCCCGCGAGAAAATCCTGGCTTACGTGGGCCACTACTTCGACTACATCGCCGGCAATCCGCTCTTTCCTCGTGTGGTGCAGGGCGAGATGATGCGTGCCGGCCGCAACAAATCGCCACATGTGCAGCGCATGGCCAAGCAGCATTTTCGGCCCGTCTTCGAACGGATGGGCCAGGTTTTGCACGAGGGCATCGCTTCCGGCGATTTTCGCCGCGTGGACCCGGTGCACTTCGTCCCCTCGATCGTGGCCCTGGTGGTCTTCTACTTCAGCAGCGCTCCAGCCATGCGCTTTGTCGTGGATTTCGATCCGCTCTCGCCCCAGCGCGTTGCCGAACGCCGTGCCGCCGTACTTGACTTCGTTTCAGCCGCTTTATTTGCGCCGCAGAAAAATACCGGAGATCGACCGTGAGCGTCCGCAACAAATTTCTGATTCTGCTCAGCGTGATCCTCGCGATCTCGCTGGCCTATTACCTCGCATCCACCCCGCGCGGCAACGACCTGGTATTGATCGGCACGGTAGACTCCAACCAGGTGGTGGTCAGCCCGCAAATGCAGGGCCGCATTACCCAACTACTGGTGGAGGAAGGCACGCAGGTGAAAGCAGGGGACTTGATCGCGGTGCTGGATCCTTCCGAGATGGAAGCGCAGCGGCGGGCTGCATCCGCTACTATCTCAAGCCTGCAATCGAAGGTTTCAGAGAGCCGCTACACCGAGGAGTCCACCAGGGGCACTACGTCCAGTGACGTGGTGAATATGCAGGCGCGCTTGCAGTCGGCCCGAGCGCAACTGGCGCAGGCGGAAGCTACGCTGATTCGAGTCCAGAGCGACAGTCGTCGCATGGTCGAACTCGCCAACCAGGGGGTCGCTTCCGATCAAGAACGGGTGCAGGCGGAAGCCAATCTGAAGGCTCAGCAAGCCAGCGTGCAAGCGTTGAAGGACCAAGTGAATGCAGCCCAAGCCGATGTGGAGTCAGCTCAGGCCCGCACCCATCAGGCCGGCGCCGCCCGCAGTAGCGTGGCCTCCACGCAAGCGCAAGTGAAGAACGCCGAAGCGCAGATGAAAGAAGCGGATGTGCGTCTCGGCTACACCAAAATTGTTGCGCCGGTGAGCGGAACCGTTTCCGTGCGCGCCGCGCGCGAGGGCGAAGTGGTGAATCCCGGGCAGGCCATCGTCACGATTGTCGATCTGGGAGACACCTGGGTGCGGGCCGCGATTCCTGAGACCGATGCCGATTACATCGGACTCGGCGATACCTTGCGCATTCGCCTTCCGGGCGGAACCGTGACCAACGGCAAAGTATTTTTCAAAGCCGCGGAGGCCGACTTCGCTACGCAGCGCGATGTGGGTCGGCGCAAGCGAGACATCCGCGCCATCGTGCTGAAGGTCCGGCTGGACAATCCCAAAGGCGCTTACGTGCCCGGCATGACTGCCGAAGTCCTGCTTTCTCCCGAGCAACTCAAGGGCAAGGCGCAGTCCAGTTCGATGGTGGTGCGCTGACTATGGCTTCCGGAAATCAACCCACTTCCCTAGAAGGGTTCGCTCGCGGCGGGGTCGCGGCCAATGCTCCCAACGCCATCGAGGTGAACCATATCGTCAAGAAGTATGGCGACTTCACCGCCGTGGATGACGTGTCCTTCGCCGTCAAAGAAGGCGAGATCTTCGGCCTGCTGGGTCCCAATGGCGCGGGGAAATCCACACTCATCCGCATGATGACCACGCTGATCCCCATCACTTCGGGCTACGCTCGGATTGCGGGCCATGACGTCGCCAAAGACCCCGACGCTGCACGTCGCTCGATCGGCGTGATCCCGCAAGCCCTAACCAGCGACCTCGACTTGACGGTACAGGAAAACCTCAGCATCTACGCTAAGCTCTACGATGTCCCCACTCAGCGCCGCAATGCAGCCATCGAGGAGTTGCTGGAACTGGTGGACCTGACCAAGTGGCGGGATGCCCAGACCAAGACCCTCTCCGGTGGCATGCGGCGTCGGCTGGAAATCGCGCGGGGCCTGGTGCATCGTCCGAAGATTTTCTTCCTCGACGAGCCCACCACCGGACTCGACCCGGTGTCGCGCGTCGCGGTTTGGGAGATGCTCACCAACATCAAGAGCCAGCGCCAACTCACCATTCTTATCACCACCCACTACATGGACGAGGCCGACCGCCTGTGTAATCGCATCGCCATCGTGGACCACGGCAAGCTGGTCGCGCTGGATACGCCCGAGGCCCTGAAGAACAGCGTTCCCGGCTCCACCGTGATCGAGGTGCAGTTCGACAATCCGCCTGCCGATTGGGAGCAGCGCCTGCACTCGCTGGCGGATGTCACCTCGGTGCAGCCAGAGAGTGCGGGCATGTTCCGCGTGCTCACCAGCGATGGCTCTCGCACTACCACTCAGTTAGTCGAGATGGCGGTGCAGTCGGCAGTCAAGCTCAAGACCCTGACCGTTCAGAACACCACGCTGGACGACGTGTTCGTCCACTACACCGGACGCCAGTTGCGTGACGAGCTAGTCAAAGCTTTCTCCTTTGTGATGCCGCCCAGACCAGGACTCCAACCATGAATCGCATGATGGCAATTGTGGAACGGGAAATGCGCAAGTTCTTCCGCTCGCCCGCGCTGATGATGGCGTCCATGATCTTTCCCCTGGTGCAGTTGATCGTGTTGGGCAACGCTTTCGGGGGAAAGATCAAAGAGGCGCGTCTCGGCATTGTGGACGAAGACCGCGGCACCCAGGCGCTGCGCATCCGCGAGGGTTTTGATTCGATTCGCGCCAACTCCCGCACCTTCTTCCCGGTGGATTACGACAGCGAAGTGCAGGCCCGCGAAGACGTGCGCAACGGCAAGATTCAGGGCGCGGTCATCATTCCGCCACAGTATTCGCGACGAGTTTACGAGGCGAACCATCCCCGCGTAGCACTCATTGTCGATAACAGCGACAACTTCATGAGCTCGACCTTGCAGGAAGCCCTGACCGCGTTGACCGCGGCGCTGAACCAGCCAGAGGTCCAGCCGCGATTGATTCAGAAGACGACCCTCGACGTGGTCGAGCTCTACCCCTATATCGAATACATGAAATACCTGCTGCCTGGCTCCATCACGCTGGCCATGTTTGTGAGCGTGATGATCGGCGGGGGCATGTTGTACATCGACGACAAAGCGCGCGGCGTCCACGAAGGTTACCTGGTCACGCCCATCACGAAAACCGAACTGGTGCTGGGACTGAATGCCGCGGGCGCCATTAAAGCGGTGTTAACCGGAACCGTCATCACCGTGGTCGGCTCATTGATGGCGGGAGTGAGTACAATTTTCAGCCCGTCGGCCTTGCTGGGCCTGGCCATCATGATCGTGCTCACTTCGGTCTCGTTCAACACCATGATGTTTCTGCTGATGGTGCGCGTGGAAGACCCGCTGGTTCCCCGCGCCATTTTCGGCATCCTAAACACACTGCTGTTCTTCCCCAGCGGTTCTATCTATCCCATCCAGGCCTTTCCCAAGTGGTTACAGGGTATTGCGCGAGTCGATCCCTTCACCTATGCGGTGCACGGGTTCAAGTCGATCTTGCTGAAGGAGGCGGGACTCAGCGCCATTGTGCCGGATGTGATTTATCTTTCGATTTTTGCCGTGGTGACTCTGGGTTTGGCATTGCCCCTGTTCAAGCGCACCATGTAGCGCCTGCTTCACGCCTTTCCCGCTGAGCCAGGGAAGCGCCTGCTTCAGCGATGCATGCCACCGCAGCGGTGACTTTGCTTTTACGGGCCGCACCGCCTGATAATGAGACAGCGCCATGACCCTACTCGACGCCGAAGTTTACGACGCAGCCCGAGCCCGCCGCCGCACGATCAAGATCATTGCCGCACTATTGATGCTGCTGGTGATTGCGGGACTGGCCTGGATGTATCGCAACTTCCCGGAAGAGCGCGTGGTCAACAAATTCTTTGACGCCATCCAGCAGCAGCGTTACGAAGCGGCCTACGCCGTCTGGTTCAACGATTCCAACTGGCAGCAGCACCCCGCCAAGTATGCGCAGTATCCCTATGCTGATTTTTATCGCGACTGGGGTCCGGGCGGCGATTGGGGACTGGTGAAGACCCACAAGATTTACGGATCGGGCGCACCCAAGGGCGGCAGCAGTGGCGTCATCGTGGAAGTGATCGTGAACGGCCGCACCGAGCACGCGCGCTTGTGGGTGCAGAAGTCCGACAAAACGCTGTCGTTCTCGCCCTACTAGGCGCTGGCCGCGTACAGCTTCTCCATTGTCTTGGCCAGGGACGCTTCGTTCTCCACATTCGCACAAGCTTTCGACCGGTCAATTTGCCGCATCAGACCGCTCAGCACTTTGCCCGGCCCGACCTCCACAAACAAGTGGACGCCCTGGTGGATCAGCACCCTCATGGACTGGTCCCACTTCACCGATCCGGTGACCTGCCGAATCAGCGCCTCGCGGCTTTGTCCATCCGTAGCAATCAGTTCCGCGTCCACATTGCACACCACGGGTACGCTCGCAGCCTGAAAACTCACACTGCGTAAGTCCGCCGCCAATCGATCCTGCGCTGGCTTCATCAGCGAGCAATGGAAGGGCGCGCTTACCGGCAGCATCTTGGCTCGTTTGGCGCCGCGCTCGTCTGCCAGTTTCGCCGCACGCTCCACCGCCGCCAGGTTTCCCGAAATCACGATCTGCTCAGGCGAATTGAGGTTCGCCGTTTCGCAGACTTCACCTTCTGCCGCATCGGCACAGGCTTGCGCCACCCGTTCCGGCGCCAGCCCCAGGATCGCCGCCATGCCGCCAACCCCCACCGGCACTGCCTCCTGCATGTATTTGCCGCGATGGCGCACCGTCCGCACCGCATCGGCAAAGGCCAGCGTTCCCGCGGCAACGTGTGCGGAATACTCGCCCAGGCTATGCCCGGCCACATAATGCGCCGCCACGCCCTTTTGTTGCAGCACACGCCACGCCGCCACCGAAACGGTCAGGATCGCGGGCTGAGTGATCTCGGTCAGCCGGAGCTTGTCTTCCGGCCCCTCAAAGCAGAGTTGCGAAAGCTTGTAGCCCAAGACTTCGTCAGCTTCCTCGAAGGTCTGGCGAGCCACCGCGTGATGTTCGGCAAGCTCTTTCCCCATTCCGACCGCCTGTGAGCCCTGCCCGGGGAACAGGAGCGCGATGGCACCGGCGTGAGAAATCGCAGTTTGCGTCATGGGATTGTTTTCAGACTTCCTGCTTGCTCTATGCGTTCTGGGCCACGGCGGGACGGAGCGCTGCTACGCCTTGCGCAATGGTCTCCATGGTCCCATGCTCGGCCAGTTCGGTAGAGACGCGAATCGCATTCTTGATGGCATTGGTGTTCGATGACCCGTGCGTGATGATGCAGATGCCCTTCACACCCAACAGCGGCGCGCCACCGTATTCCGTATGATCGAGCCGCTTCTTGAAATCGCTGAACGCGCTGCGCGACAGCAGGTAACCCACTTGCCGGGTAATTGTGGCCCGTAGCGTTTCTTTCAACGTCGCCCTGACCAGATTGACCACGCCTTCGGAAATCTTTAGCGCTACATTGCCGACAAAACCATCCGCAACAATCACATCCACCTCGCCGTTATACAAATCGCGGCCTTCCACATTCCCGATAAAATTCAGCGGAAGTTTTTTCAGCAACTGGAAAGTTTCGCGGGTCAGCTCGTTGCCCTTGGTTTCTTCCGAGCCAATGGAGAGCAGGCCAACTCGCGGCCGCTCCACGCCAAACAGGCTGCGGAAATAAATCTCGCCCATCACCGCGAATTGCTCCAGGTTGTGGGGTTTGCAATCGACGTTCGCGCCGACATCCAGAAGTGTGGCGGCGGTTTGCATCGCGGTGGGAAATACCGCGCACAACGCGGGACGATCCACCCCGGGCAGCGCGCCCAGCACCATCTTGGCCGTCGCCATGGCAGCGCCGGTGTTGCCGGCAGTCACAAACCCGGCGGCGAGACCGTCGCGCACCAGCCGCAATCCCACTCGCATGGAGGAATCGCGCTTGCTGCGGACCGCGTGAACCGCTTTCTCGTCCATGCCGATGACCTCGCTGGCGTGAACGATCTCGATGGGAAGTCGAGATGCTCCGGGATAACGCGCGAGCTCCTTTAAGAGCAGGTCCCGCGGCCCAACCAGCAGCACGCTGGCGCCGTGGTGGCGCGCCGCTTGCAGAGCGCCTTCAATTTCCGGTCGAGGCGCCCGGTCGGAACCCATCGCATCCAGTGCTATGGCCCTTGACATGGGTGGGGGTGCAACCGCTACTGAATCTCTTTGACCTCAACCACTTCGCGGCCCTTGTAGTGGCCGCATTTGCCGCAGACATGGTGGGGCATCTTCTTCTCGTGGCAGTTGGGGCACTCCGACAGCGAGTGCTTGGTTAAAGCATCATGGGCACGCCGCGTCGCTGTCCGCCTTTGCGAGTGCCGCCGTTTTGGATTAGGCATGAAAGATTCCTCTTCTCGCCGGCCACCCTGGGCCGGAAATCTCTTAGTGTTCCAGTTTGTCGCGCAAGTCCTTCAGCGCCGCCCAGCTCTGGCTGCCGGTCTGCTGGGTGCAATCGCACGGCTCTGCGTTCCAGTTCTTGCCGCACTGCGGGCACAGGCCCTTACAATCTTCGCGGCACAATACTTTCAACGGCGCTGCCAGCAACATCTGCTCGCGCAACGCATCTTCCAGCAACAGGCCGTCGCCCTCATAGTAGCTGATTTCGGCTTCTGTGCCTGAGATCGAGCGTTCTGCCTCGCCGGCATCCACTCCCAGCGGACGGTAGAGCAGGTCAAACTTGGCCTCTACCTCTTGCACCACCGGCTCCAGGCAGCGGGCGCAGGAAAATCCCAGCCGCATACTGACTTCACCCTGAAGCCGTATGTCCCTGACAACATTGTGCTTACCGTGGTGTTCTTCCACCAGGTCGGCGCGGCCTTCGCTGCGCAACGGACCGCTCTGCTCGAAATCCATGCCGAAGTCAATCGTGCCCGGTGCAAACTCCTCCTTGAATTCTACAGGATGGAGATCCAAGTCGTGTATATCGAGGAACATAGCAACCTCCGCACCTCCCCAACCTTACAGACCGCGAAGGCCCGCGGAAGCACGCTCAGAGGCGTTGTAGTACTAGGGAGCTTCATTCAAGAATAAAGGGCATGGGGAAGAGTGTCAAGAAAATCGCCGCTGCGGCACGCGCCGCCTTCCCATCGACCGGGCAAGCTCCCGTATCATGCAAGGGACACTGCCATGCTTCCCAACCAGCGCCACCTTTTCGACATTCCCCCTGACGTTGTTTACCTGAATTGCGCCTACATGTCGCCGAAGATGCGCGCGGTCACGGAAGCCGGGATCAAAGGGGTCCAAAGAAAAGCGCATCCCTGGGAGATTACGCCCGACCAGTTCTTCTACGGGTCGGAGGAGTTTCGCGGCGTGGCGGCTCGGCTGATGAGTTGCTCGGCGGACTGCATCGCGATTGTCCCTTCGGCGAGCTATGGCATCGAAACCGCTGCCAGGAACCTGCCCATCCAGCGCGGCGAGAGCATCCTGGTGCTGGCAGAGCAGTTTCCTTCGAACTACTATCCCTGGCAACGTCTCGCGGCAGAGAAGGACGCAGAGTTGAAGGTCGTGCCCTGGCCTGAGGACGGCGACTGGACTGCAGCGGTACTGCGCGAACTCAAGCCCGGCGTGGCCATCGCGGCGCTGGAGCAAACTCAATGGACCAGCGGCGGCCTGCTGGATCTAAAACGCATCGGCGAAGCCTGCCGGACGCTCGGAACCGCGCTGGTTCTCGACCTGACCCAATCCCTGGGAGCCTACCCGTTTTCGATACCGGAGGTGCAGCCGGACTTAGCCGTGGCCGCCAGCTACAAGTGGCTGCTGGGACCTTACTCGATGGGCGTCTTGTACGTTGCTCCCAAGTGGCACGGCGGTAAACCGCTCGAGGAAAACTGGATTCAGCGCGCCAACGCGAGGGACTTCACCAGCCTGATCCTCTACGCCGATGAATACGATGCCGGGGCGCGGCGCTTCGATATGGGCGAGCGTTCCAACTTTGCCTTGATGCCAGCCGCCACCCGGGCCATCGAGCAAATCCTCGCTTGGGGAGTGACCGAGATATCCGAGACGGTGGGAGCATTGAATTTCCGTCTTGCGAGTCTGGCCGCCGAACTCGGCTACTCCAGCCCGCCTGCACACCTGCGGGCCCCTCACTACCTGTGCCTGCGCGGCGAGGTTCCACCCGGCCTCCCTCAGACCCTGGCGGAAGAGAAAGTGTTCATCAGCATGCGGGGCCCCTCCCTCCGCGTCGCGCCGCATATTTTCAACTCGACGGACGACGTGGACCGGCTGGTGAAGTTGCTGCGGAAGTAATCCCTCATGTCCCAGCCCATGCCGTGTTTTCAAGCGCTCTGCGCACGCTGCGCATTCTGATCCAGGCCGCGCGGTCCCACACCGCGCGGCCCCTCGGTTCGGCATTCTCGCCATACACCCACCTCGCAAGCACTATCCCATCACCGGCAGGCTTCGTATTCGGTTTTTGGTCGCGGCATAAATCGCGTTGCACAGCGCCGGAGCCAGCGGCGGAATCGGCGGTTCGCCCGCTCCTGTGGGCGCTTCCGTGCTCGCCACGAAATACGCTTCCACCACCGGCGCTTCGTTCATGCGAATGGGCTGGTATTCGTCGAAGTTGCCTTGCACCACGCGGCCCTTCGCAATCGTGATCTGGCAGCGCAGCGCATTGCACAGCGCAAAAATCACGCCCCCCTGGATCTGCTGCTCCAAAATATTGGGATTGATCACCTGCCCGCAGTCCATTGCGCCGACCACGCGATGCACCCGCGGCTGGTCGTTCTCCATCGAGATCTCCACCACCTCCGCCATATAGGTGCCGAAGCATCCGAAGCACGCGATCCCCTGATAGTGGCCCGCGGGCAACGACTTGCCCCAGCCCGCTTTCTCCGCCGTCAGTTGCAGCACGCCTCGCATCCGCGCCGTTTTCCACGTGGTGTCGAAAAATTTGATGTCTTCGTCTTTGGCCAACAAATGCAGCCGGTATTCGAGCGGGTCCTTCCCCGCGGCCGTCGCCAGTTCATCGATAAAAGATTCGCAGGCAAAAGCTGTCTCCAGACCGTATACCGACCGCATGTAGGCGGGCGGCACCGGCGTCACCGTCATCACATAATCCCGCCGCGCATTGGGAAAAGAATAGATCAGCCCTGCTTCGTCGGGCAGATCGACGTCCACTCCTTGCACTACTGGTGGAAACCCTTTCTGCGTGTTGACCGAAGGCTCCACAATTCGATGGCTGAACGCCACCGGCCAGCCGCTCCCGTCGAGCACCGCATGGAGCAGGTGATAGCTCGCCGGACGATACGCGGAAAAACGCATGTCGTCCTCACGCGTCCAGATCACTTTCACCGGCACCTTCGCCGCCTTCGACACCAGCGCGGCTTCCACCGCATAGTCGTGATCCAGGCGCCGACCGAACCCTCCGCCCAGCAGCGTGACGTTGATCTTCACCTCGCCCGGATCGAGTCCCACGGCCTTGGCCACCGCATCGCGCACATCCGGCGGCCACTGCATCGGCCCCCAGATTTCGCAATTCGATCCCCGAAAGTGCGCCGTGCAATTCCCCGGCTCCATCGCGGCATGGGCCATCAGCGGAGTCTGGTAGGTGGCCTCAATCTTGCGGCCCGCAACCTTAGACACATCGCCCGTCTCATATAAAACGGCCGCTTTCCCGTTCGCCGACTGCTTCAGCAGGTCGTACACCGCTTCAGTATTTAAGTCGTGGTTCGGCCCCTCGTCCCAAGTCACGTTGAGGGCGCGACGGGCCTCCATCGCGCCCCACACGCTGTCCGCAACCACCGCCACCGCGCTCTCACCGATTTTGCCCACGTAGCTGACGCCGGAAATCTTCTTCGCTTCTTGATCGTCGAAGCTCGCCACCGTGCCGCCAATCACCGGACAGCGGGCCAGCAGCGCGTACTTCATGTCGGGAACGCGGAAATCGATCCCAAAGACCGCACTGCCATCCACTTTGGAAGGTGTGTCCAGCCGCGCCACCCGCGTGCCCACCAACTTGTAATCTTTCGCATCCTTCAGAGGCGGCGCGACGGGGATGGGCAGATCCGCTGCTTTCGCCGCCAAGTGTCCATAGCTCAAGCGGCGATTCGTGGCGGCGTGGACCACCGAGGAATTCTCCGCCCGGCACCCCGACCGTGGCACTCCCCACTCCAGCGCGGCGGCGCTGATCAGCATTTCGCGCGCCGACGCTCCCGCCTTGCGCAGCGGGTCCCAGGAAATCTTCACGCTGGCGCTCGATCCGGTCTGCTGGTCTCCATAAAGAGCGGGATCGGCGCCAGCCTGCTCAATCTCAATCT
This sequence comes from Acidobacteriaceae bacterium, assembly GCA_025360645.1. Lineage (GTDB taxonomy): Bacteria > Acidobacteriota > Terriglobia > Terriglobales > Acidobacteriaceae > JANYBT01. Next base: position 19,483 of record JANYBT010000118.1, read on the forward strand.
TCTTCCAGTCGGCTTCCAATTCCTCAGCCAGAATCATGGGCAACGCCGTGCGCACCCCCTGCCCCATCTCCGACCGCGCCACCACGATCGTGACCTTATCGTCGGACGTGATGCGCAAATAAGCATTGGGCGCGAAGCCGTGGTTCTGCGCGCTCGAGCCTGAGTGAGGCAGATAGAAGCCGATCACCAGTCCCGCTCCGGCCGCCACCCCGGCCGATAGGAATTCGCGGCGGGAGAGTGGCGTCATCGCGCACCTCCATTGGCCGCGCGTTGAATCGCTTTGCGGATGCGATCATAAGTCCCGCAGCGGCAGATGTTGCCGGTCATGGCCTCGACGATCTGCGCCTCGCTGGGGCTGGGAGTCTTCGCAAGCAGCGCCGCCGCCTGCATGATCTGTCCGCTCTGGCAGTATCCGCATTGCGGCACATCCTCGGCGATCCATGCTTGCTGCAACGGGTGAGGCCCCTTCGCGCCCAGGCCCTCAATGGTGAGGATGCTTTTGCCCGCCACCTGCGAAACTGGCGTGGAGCAGGAGCGGACGGCCGCGCCCTCGACATGCACCGTGCAAGCGCCGCACAAGCCCGCGCCGCATCCGAACTTGGTGCCAGTCAGTTGCAGCGTGTCGCGCAACACCCAGAGCAACGGCGTCTCCGGGGAGACGTTGACCTTGCGTTCGCTGCCATTCACTTGCAGAGAGAAATCCGCCATGAGGCTCCTTGATGAATGCAAATCATGGTAGCGGAAAGCGGTCCGAGGAGCCAATGGAGAAAGGCGGCGACGGCTTTTTAGCCGCTGAGGTACCTCTGCCCCATTCCATTTTGGAATATTCCTTGACAGAATCACCCTCTCCGATCAACGATCCGATCGATGACCTCATCGATGACTCGCAGCTTCTCTCTCGTCGACAAAGCCTATTACGTTTCCGAGTATTTGGCGGAGCTAGCCGAAGCGGGCAGTCTGCCCCGTCGCACCGTCTGCGAAAAGTACGAGCACACGCGGCCGCCATCCACGGGGTTGCAGTTAAGCGGACGCGAAGCCCTGGCCTGGGCGCAGGAGATTGCTGTCAGTCTCGACCGGCGGAAGAAAAGACAGCCGCGTTCGGAGGCGCCGTGATTTAATGCACCTGTGCAATTAGACATGCCATACGAGCTCGGTGCTGGTTACAAGAGCGCGGCCCAGCGGGTCAGGGTCGTGTCCGAGGCCTGGGCCGCGGACAATGTTTACTGTCCGTGTTGCCCCGCCGACCAACTAGAGCGCTGCGGCAATAACCGGCAGGCCATTGATTTCCTGTGTGGCGCGTGCGAGTCGCCATTTCAGCTCAAGAGCAGCGGGAAGACATTGGGAAGCAGAATCGTGGACGGCGCATTCAGCGCGATGGACCATGCGATTACGTTCGGCTCGACGCCGAATCTGCTGATACTGGGATACGACGCGGAGCGGTGGACGGTCCGCAGCCTGATGCTGGTGCCGAGTTTTGCATTCACCGGCTCGGCGATTGAAAAGCGGCCGCCGCTCAAGCCGGATGCACGCAGGGCGGGTTGGGTCGGCTGCAATATTTTGCTGGGCAATATTCCGGTTGACCTCAGAATCGCGATGGTTGCGAACTGGAACGTAGCCCCGGCGGCAAGCGTCCGTCAACAATACGCGGCGCTGCAGTCGTTGAAAGACTTGGCATTGCCACAGCGCGGTTGGACGCTCGACGTGCTGAACGTGGTGCGCAAGATTGGGAAGCAGGAGTTTGCACTTGGGGATGTCTATGAATACGAAGGTGAACTCAAGCAGCTTCATCCCCACAACCTGCACGTTCGCGACAAAATCAGGCAGCAGTTGCAACAGCTAAGAGACTTGGGACTACTGGAGTTCCTGGGCGACGGGATGTATCAGGTGCGATAAGTCTAAAGGTGTCGAGAGGAGAGAAGTTGGCGACGGACGGCATTAACACCTCATTCGAAATTAACCAACCCATTTCACGGGAGGAGGCGCTGCTGTTCTGGGTGGA